>CAVJQN010000059.1:0-5122 GCA_963651635.1 Agathobacter sp. | reverse complement strand
TGCCGCGTGCGGTACTGAGGCTGAAGTCACATATGAGTATTGTGCCGGCCCATGTACCAATGACCAAAAACTCAGTGATATTGCGAAGAGAGCAGTTTCGGAAATCGCGGGGGAAGATGCCCTCATAGAGTTGCCTCCCGCTATGGGAAGTGAGGACTTTTCGTACTTTACCGACGGAACAGGGGTGCCGGGTATGTATGTTTTCCTTGGAACATATAACCAAGAAAAAGGACTAACAGCAAAGCTGCATAATGACCATTTTACATCTGACGAAGATATACTTAAAAACGGCGCTGCTCTTTATGCACAGTTCGCCTGTGACTACCTTGAGGGCTGATCAAGAAAAGCTGTACCAATACGCGGATTTAGACTGATGCGCTTGCACAGAAGCCTCCGGAGCTTTGTATCCGGAGGCTTTCGTATGCGTGAACTGTCGGATTTCGTAAAGTGAATACCGCGCCGCCTATGGTATACTGTCCCTGTAACCACACCACACCTGCCATACGGAGGACGACTATGAAAAAGAGAAGACTGACAGCACTGGTGCTGGCCGTTGTGATGGCTCTGACAGCCTGCTCTAAGGGTGATTCGGGCAAGCAGACCTCGGAGCCGTCCACGGAGCGGACATTTGCCGAGGAGACGTCGGCACAGACAGGCACGGCGCAGGAGACGCAGGAATCGCAGGAGACACAGGCGGCGCAGGAGAAGCATGAGTACAGGCTGCCCGAGTATGCATTTACCGAGGAGAGCTTCCCGCGCATGGACGGCTCTACCGCGACCATACCGGTAGGAAAGCTGCTCGCGAAGCTCCTGCTGGGCGCGGATGATACTCTGGCGGAGAGCCTTAGCAGATTTAACAGGACGACGCAGTCCTTCCGAAATCTCAAGAACGGGCTGGCTGATATCCTGATCGTGGGTCAGCCGAACGCATCCGTCTTTACCGAGATGGATGAGGACAAGTTTGAGTACGAGATCGAGGAGATAGCGACGGACGCGCTAATATTCGTGGTCAACGAGAGCAATCCCGTCGATGATCTCACGACAGACCAGATACGCGATATATACAGTGGCAGGATCACGAACTGGAAGGAGGTCGGGGGCAATGACGAGCCGATCGCCGCTTTCCAGCGCAACGAGGGCGCGGGCTCGCAGGCGCTCATGGTCAAGCTCATCATGGGAGATACAGCATTTGCCGAGGCTCCGTCGGGATTTATCATCGGATCTATGGGCGAGCTGATGAGCGCGGTGAGATCGTATGATAACTCCGCCAATGCCATCGGATACTCGGTATATTACTATGCCAACGACATGAAGATGGCAAAGGGGCTGAAGATCATATCGGTGGACGGCGTGGAGCCGAACGCGGATACCATCAGAGGCAGGAAATATCCGCATCTGAACGCATATTACAGTGTGATACCGACGAATCCGGCGACGGAGACCGCGACTGAAAAGGCGCGCGCAGAGGGCGCCAGAGCTATATATGAGTGGCTGGTCACGGACGACGGACAGCAGATGATGGCGGATCTCGGATATGTGAGCATCAAGGATCTGGACACGGCGGGCAGCGCCGCGGTTCCCGAGGCGAAGTATACGAGACTGTCAGAGGAACCTATGGAGGAGCTTCAGGCTCGCAATGACTACGGAACCATTTATCCGTATCACGGAGAGGCGGTATATTCGCAGGACGAGTACGTCGGATATCTGAGCGGATATTACTCGGGATTCTTCGATGCAAAGGGCAGGCTCGTCACGGATCCCGTATATTCGGAGATAGGCATGGTGGAGTACTATACTCCGCAGGCCTATACGGCCAATCTCCTCCCTATATGGTATATGGTCACTACGACCGAGGACGAGGCAAAGAAGGCTGAGTCGGAGTATCCCGGTGAGTATGTGACGCAGAGGTATCGCTTCGCGACGCTGGACGGCAGCTTTGTCAGCGATGAGTATAATCATATACAGGGAACCGCGATAGGACCGCTGTGCTATAACAGCTATGAGGATCCGGAGTTCACGCTGTACGACATATCCGGCGGGAAGATACTTGATCTGCAGATGCTGATAGATGCCAATGGAGGGGAGTCCTTCAGGAGCAGGATATATGACGAATCTGCCTCGCTCATCGAGTACGGAGAAGGCTACTATCTCTATACGCTGGCGGACGGCTACTGGTTCCTTGATGAAAAGACGCTCAAGCCGGTATACGGACCGTATGTCTTCGCGGACGCTTTCTACGGGGGTATAGCCAGAGTCTACAAGGATCACGGGGAGACATCTGTGGTCAACTATATCGATACCGACGGGAAGCCGCTGCTTGAGACATGGGCGGATCAGGTGGACACGCTCGATGACGGAAGACTGATCGTCGCCATGTGGTCCGATGAAATGCATGTATTTGAGAGGGAGAGCGGCAGGGAGATATTCAGCGTGCCGGACGTCAACTACTTCACGAAGGAAGAGTACGGAGTTGTGGTATATCCCAAGACGGATGATGATAACTACTGGGCATTTGACGTGTACGACTTTGACGGAAAGCTGCTTTGCTCGAACCGCGACAGAAACTGTTATCTGGATGTAATCCATCCGATAATGACGATAAGCACGGCGGACACGGAGGCAGAGACCTCGGACAGCACGGACAACCAAGGCAGTCAGGGCGTACAAGAGAGCGGTGAGAAGCGCGGCACATGGGCGAAGAATATCCTGACGGGCAAAGAGGTATTCTTCGAGGATATCGACGGCATATATACGCTGTCAGAGATCAACCAGACGCCTGTTGTCAGATATATGTACGGCACGGGATATGATCATGACAGCGGAAACTATGAGATAAAGCGGACTGTAGTGATCGATGAAGATCTGAATGTGACAGAGGAGTCCAAGAACTACATATATCTGGTCGCAAACCGCATGAAAGATGAGCACTATATCGTCTCACAGGATGTGAACACAGGCGTGCGCATATATCACGACAGCGACACCTATGAGCCTATATGCACATGGACGCGGGAGGGATATATATACGGAGACCTGTATCTGGCGGATACGGAAAATGCATGCGAGGTATATGATTTCAGGACGGGCGAGCTGAGGCTCTGCTATCCGCGCATCGGGGATCTGGAGGACTGATGCAGGAGAGAGACGCTGCTTACCTCAACAGGAGAGGGAGCAGCGTCTCTATTGCAAATACGGCGGCGCAGGATATGCCGGAGACTGCGATGAGACTGCCGCCGCGCAGGGCGGTGATCACGCCGACGAGCATGGCAGCCGCGCCCGCCCACGGCGACTGTGTCGCCTGTATGATAGCGGGGAATGTCATCACCGACAGCGTCACATAGGGCACATAGTACAGAAACGAACGGATGAATCGGTTGGTGATGGGCTTTCTAAGGAGCACCAGCGGGAGCACCCGGATGAGGTATGTGACGCCTGCCATGATGAGTATGTATATCCATGTGCTTTTCATGAGCGGGGAGCCTCCTTATCTGTCATGCCGGCTGTCTCGTCTGCGACGGGGCGCAGTAGGGATGCCGCGGCGGATATGACGACAGTGAGCACGATGATTCGCGTGCCCTCCGTGACATGGGAGAGCGGCGGGACGTACTCAGATACAGTGCTTGCGAGAAAGCTCAGGACGATGAGAACCATGATCGTCCTGTTTTTCTTTCCTGCCGGGATGACGATTGCGATGAACATACCGTAGAGAGCCACGCTGAGCGCGCTGACGATACCGGCAGGCAGTACGGAGCCCATGACGATGCCGAGAGCCGTGCCTATGCCCCACAGCGGCACGCAGGAGAGCATGGCGCCGTAGTAATATGCCGTATCAAGAGCTCCGGGACGGCCGATGGCGAGACCGAAGAGCTCGTCCGTGACGGCGGCTCCGATGGTCAGGCGGTGAAAGAAGGGCGTATCGGAGGAGAATTTCTGACTGAGCGAGCAGGACATGAGCATATAGCGTGCATTTGCCACGAGCGTCATGAGCGCCACCTCGATATATGCCGCGTGCTCGGCCATCAGACGAAAGCCGGCATATTCGCCGGAGGATGACAGAGTCAAAAGGCTGGCGATAAAGCCCTGCACGGGAGTCATCCCCGCGCCTCTCGCCGCGATGCCCAGAGAAAATGATACCGCCAGATATCCGAGTCCTATGGGGATGCCGTGCCGCATCCCGAGTGTAAAGCTGCGTTTGCTGTCCAAGATATAAACCTCACATGCGTTAGTGCCACGCCATTCTATCACAGGGGGCATGTTCGCGACAGGGGCAACTGACAATTCCGGAGAAACAGTGTGATACGGCATATCCTGCTTCCTGCACAGACGTGTCAATCAGAAACCAAAACAGCTCCGAAAAGGAATATATAACAGCACTCAACGTGCTATAATGCTACAAATGACCGATGAAAGCCGCGCAGGAGGATATATATGAATGACGAAGCAAGACAGGTTCTGGAGGCGGTGAGGGACGGGAGTATGTCCGTCGATGATGCGCTGCTGAGGATAAAGACAGAGCCTTTTGACGATCTGGGATATGCCAAGGTAGATCTGCACAGAAAGGTGCGGCAGGGCGCCGCCGAGGTGATATACGGCGCGGGCAAGACCGGAGAGCAGATCGCCGGAATCGTAAAGTCGCTGCGCGGGCACAGGCAGGGGACGGTGCTTATCACGAGGATGAGCCGGGAAAAGGCGCAGATCGTAGCGCAGAGCTTCGAGCTGAGATATGACGAGGGCTCGCAGGTCGGCATAGTAGGAGATATGCCCGAGCCTGACGGCAACGGCAAAATCGTGGTTGCGACAGGCGGAACGAGCGATATCCCGGTAGCGGAGGAGGCTGCGCTCACGGCGCAGGCTATGGGCAATGATGTGGTCAGGCTCTACGATGTCGGAGTATCGGGCATACACAGGCTCCTCGCTCACAAGGAGGATATCATGAGCGCGCAGGTCATCATCGCCATCGCGGGCATGGAGGGTGCGCTTGCCAGCGTGATAGGCGGGCTGGCGGACTGCCCGGTGATCGCCGTTCCGACCAGTGTCGGCTACGGCGCGTCATTTCACGGGCTTGCAGCGCTGCTGAGCATGCTGAACTCGTGCGCCAGCGGGACTTCCGTAGTGAATATAG
>CAVJQN010000058.1:0-5473 GCA_963651635.1 Agathobacter sp. | reverse complement strand
GAGCCTGAATCCGGTATTTACCGTGGGGGATCAGATAGCAGAGAGCATCATGATTCATGAGGAGTGTACCAAGGCGCAGGCTCGCGAGAAGGCGGAGAGTATGCTGGAGATGGTCGGCATCCCCAGAGAGCGCGCAGGCGAGTATCCGCACCAGTTCTCCGGAGGCATGAAGCAGAGAGTAGTGATAGCCATAGCGCTGGCGTGCAATCCGCTGCTGCTGCTGGCGGACGAGCCGACGACGGCACTGGATGTCACGATACAGGCGCAGGTGCTGGATCTGATGTGCAATCTCAAGCACAAGATGGATACCGCGATGGTATTTATCACTCACGATCTGGGCATAGTGGCAGAGATATGCGATGAGGTCGCGGTCATGTATGCCGGCAGGATCATAGAGCGGGGCACACTGGACGAGATATTCAATCATACCAAGCATCCGTATACGGAGGGACTGTTCAACTCGCTGCCGGATATCGAAAACCGCGAGGAGGAGCTGCACCCCATACAGGGCATGATGCCGGATCCGACGGCTCTGCCCAAGGGCTGTGCATTTGCCCCGAGATGTCCGTATGCGAAGCCTGAGTGTATCGACACGCCGCAGACGGAGAGGAGCTTCGGAGATACGCACAAGGTGCTCTGCTGCGCATATGACGATCCGCAGTTCCATATCAACCGGAAGGAGCGATGAGTATGGCGGAGAATATACTGGAAGTAAGACATCTGAAGAAATACTTCAAGACCAGCAGAGGGCTCCTTCACGCGGTGGATGATATCAATTTCACGCTGGAGAAGGGCAGGACGCTGGGCATAGTCGGCGAGTCCGGCTGCGGCAAGTCCACCACGGGCAGATGCATACTGCGGCTGATAGAGCCGACCGACGGCGAGGTCATATTTGACGGTGAGGATATAACAGCTCTGAGCACGAGCCGGATGCGCAAGATGCGTACTCAGATGCAGATAGTATTTCAGGATCCGTTCTCCTCGCTCAATCCGCGCAAGACTGTCGCCGAGACGATAGCGGAGGCAGTGAGGATGCAGCCCAAGTACAAGACCTCCGAGCAGGTGGAGGGACGCGTCCTCGAGCTCATGGAGACCGTAGGACTGGCGGAGCGACTGATCAACAGCTATCCGCACGAGCTGGACGGCGGCAGACGGCAGAGGATAGGCATAGCGCGTGCGCTGGCGGTAGAGCCCAAGCTCATCGTGTGCGACGAGCCGGTATCGGCGCTGGACGTATCCATACAGGCGCAGATACTCAACCTCCTCAGACAGCTCCAGAAGAAGCTGGGGCTGACCTATGTATTTATCTCGCATGATCTGGCGGTGGTCAATCATATCTCAGACGAGATCATGGTCATGTATCTGGGGCAGACGGTCGAGAAGGCGCCGACGCAGGAGCTGTTCGCCAATCCGATGCACCCGTATACCAAGGCGCTGCTCTCAGCGATACCGATACCGCGTGTAGGCGCGAACAAGGAGCGTATACTGCTCCGGGGCGAGGTATCATCGCCGATAGATCCCGCGGACGAGTGCAGATTTGCAAAGCGATGCACCTATGCCTGCGAGAAGTGCAATCAGGGCTGCCCGCCGCTGCGCGAGATCAGCCCCGGACATTTTGTGGCGTGCCACGTAGGGTGATACTAGGGGATCAAAGTCAGAGAGCCGGCGCAAGCTCGCTTGCGCAAGGTACTCTGACCTTGAGACCCGACAAAACATGAGTATGTAGCTGCGGTTCGCCGTTTCCGCGCTGCCTTCGTGCCATGCACTCGGCAATTGCGGACGGCTATCGCATGGGCAGTGCTAATGCTTGTCTGCGGCGCTATGCGTCTTGACAAGCAAAGCCACTGCCTCAGAATGTTTTGCAGGGCTGCGGGAGTGCGAAGCACGGAGCAGCCCGGTATCAGAAAAAACTTCACGAAACGGAGGACATATGACCCATCTTGACAGAATCATCAGCCTTGTCGATGAGGGCAAGGACAGGACAATAGAGATACGCAGAGACATCCATCAGCACCCGGAGCTGGCATTTAAGGAGGAGCGCACAGCCGCACTGGTGCGCAGAGAGCTGGAGCAGATGGGCATCCCCTACGAGATCAGCCCGGTCGCGACCGGGACTATAGCGACCATCGACAGCGGCAAGCCCGGCAAGCTCCTGCTGCTGCGCGCTGACATGGACGCTCTGCCCATACAGGAGCAGACCGATCTGCCCTTTGCCTCGGAGGTACCCGATGTGATGCATGCGTGCGGGCACGACGTACATACGGCCAATCTCTTGGCGGTCGCGCGCGTGCTCAATGCCATGAAGGACGCATGGAGCGGACGTATCAGGCTCGTGTTCCAGCCCGCGGAGGAGCACGGAGGCGGCGGCCGCGAGATGATAAAGGCAGGACTGCTCGATGAGCTGCCGGATGCATGTCTGGCAATGCATGTCGATACAAAACAGCAGGGTGTCATCACGATAGGTAGGGGCAGTGTCAACGCCTTCTCCGACTCTTATCTCGTGACTATCCACGGCAAGGCGGCACATTCTCAGAACCCTCCGGCAGGCGTGGATGCGGTGCAGATAGCCGCGACGGTGATCACGGCGCTCTATCAGATAGTCGGCAAGAATATAGATCCGCTGGAGAGATCGACACTGAATGTCGGCACGATATCGGGAGGGCTTGCTGCCAACATCGTACCCGATAGGGTAGAGTTTCGCGTCATGACGAGAAATGCCACCAGAGAGGCGCGTGCAGCCATGTTCGAGAGCATCGAGCGCCTGAGCACGGGTATCGCGCAGACCATGGGCGGCACGGCAGAGCTGCTCTTCCATGAGGGCTATGCTGCCGTATATAACGATGATGTGCTCTCGGGATGGGTAGCGGATCTCATCAAGGATCATGCCGACGCACTGTATGACGGTATAGGCGTGATTCCTGATAAATTCATGCGTGACGGCAATGTACTCCAGCTGGGAGCCGAGGACTTCGGATTCTATGCACAGAAGGCTCCGTCGTGCTTTATCAGGATGTCGACGGGCGACTTTGCTCCGGCGCACAGCGGCGATTTCAAGGTGGATGAGAACTGGATCAGCCTCATGACGAGGGTGATGTGTCTGGCGGCGGTCGAGTTCCAGAACGAGACACGCGAACTGCATGAATGATGCAGGCGCAGATACTTCATTGACAGGGCGTGGGTGCAAGAGTAATATAGCGTCTAAAAATCAGGACGGAGGACTTCCGGCGGCAGATACAGGAGGAGACAGATGGCAGAGACATTGGACTGGAACAATCTGGGATTTGGATATCACAGGACGGACAAGAGGTTCGTATCGAACTTCAAGGACGGCAAGTGGGATGAGGGCGCGCTGACAGATGATGACAAGGTAGTCATCACTGAGTGCGCGGGCGTATTGCAGTATGCTCAGACCTGCTTTGAGGGACTGAAGGCATACCAGACGGCCGGCGGCGATGTCGTATGCTTCCGCCCCGACCTCAACGCACAGAGGATGGAGGATTCCTGCAGGCGACTGAGGATGCCGGTATATGACAAGGAAAAGTTCGTAGAGGCAGTCAAGGAGGTCGTCAAGGCCAACATCAAATATGTGCCTCCGTACGGAACAGGCGCGTCACTGTACATCCGTCCGTTTATGTTCGGAAGTGACGCGGTGCTCGGAGTACATCCGTCGAGCGAGTACCAGTTCCGCATATTTGTCTCTCCTGTCGGACCCTACTTCAAGGGAGGCGCAAAGCCTATCAGGGTACGTATCAGCGACTATGACCGTGCGGCGCCTCACGGAACAGGCCATATCAAGGCGGGACTGAACTATGCCATGAGCCTGTACCAGATCATGGATGCTCACGAGCAGGGATATGATGAGAATGTATATCTGGATCCCGCGAACCGCACATATATAGAGGAGACGGGCGGAGCCAATGTCATATTCATCACCAAGGACGGCAAGCTCGTGACACCCAAGTCAGACTCGATACTGCCGTCGATCACGAGAAGATCGCTGATCTACGTTGCTGAGCATTATCTGCACATGGAGGTGGAGGAGCGTCCCGTAAGACTGGATGAGGTGGAGAACTTCGCGGAGTGCGGTTTGTGCGGTACGGCAGCGGTTATCTCACCCGTAGGCATGATCGTGGATCACGGCAGAGAGATCAGATTCCCCGCCGGGATGGACGAGATGGGCGAGGTGACGAAGAAGCTGTACGATACGCTGCGCGGCATACAGCTCGGCACGATCGAGGCTCCCGAGGGATGGATAGTAAAGATAGGATAAGATAAAGCTTTCGCGGCTCCGGCACACGCCGGAGCCGCACTTGACTTGAATTTGGATTGAGAATAACATATGAGCAGCGAGTTCCGCCGTCACGCGCGGAGCGCGATGAGGGGCGGGCATATGGGCGGCATCTACTACGTGATGGGGAAAAGTGCATCAGGCAAGGACACGATCTACCGCGAGCTGCATCGGCGCTGCCCGCAGCTGCGCGAGATCATCCCGTATACGACCAGACCCATCCGCGAGGGTGAGATAGACGGCGTGCAGTATCATTTCTGCAGCGCAGAGCGACTGCGCGAGCTGGAGGATGCAGGAAAACTCATCGAGGTACGCACGTATCAGACTGTCTGCGGGCCGTGGAGCTATGCCACCGTGGATGACGGAGAGATAGATCTGAGCAGTGAGAGCTATATCGCGATAGGTACACTTGAATCATATGAGCAGATCCTGAGATACTTCGGAGCGGACAGAGTGGTTCCGATATATGTAGAGGTGGAGGACGGTCTGAGGCTGGAGAGAGCTCTCGCACGGGAGCGCAGGCAGCAGGTACCCAAGTATGACGAGCTGTGCAGGCGGTTTCTGGCGGATCAGTCGGATTTCTCCGAGCAGAGACTGCATGAGTGCGGGATCTCGCGCAGATATGTCAATGACGATCTCGAACGCTGCGTGCTGGAAATATGCTGCATGATAGAGTGCGGCGCAGAGGTGTGATATGCCGGGTGTCATCGAGATAAAACGCCATCTGGAGGATGCGCGCAGAGCGGACAAGCTCTCGCATGCCTACATTATCTCCGGAGGGACAGGCGAGGATCGGCGCGAGGCGGCGGATGCGATAGCGGCGCTGCTGCTGGGATGCGATGAGACGGGCAGGAAGCAGCTGGCGGGCGGGACACATCCCGATCTGATACGGGTCACGCACGAAAAGCCCGCGACCATCAGCGTAGACGATATTCGTATCCAGCTGAGTGATACGATAGCGATACGTCCGTATACGACCGACAGCAAGCTCTATATCATCGATGAGACCGAGAAGATGACGGCTCAGGCGCAAAATGCTGTGCTCAAGACCATAGAGGAGCCGCCGGAGTACGCGACGATAGTGTTGCTTACGGATAATCCCGAGGTGCTGCTGGAGACGATACGCAGCCGATGCACGCAGCTGAGGATAGATGACGGCGATATCGCGATATCACAGGAGCATCT
>CAVJQN010000057.1:0-12915 GCA_963651635.1 Agathobacter sp. | reverse complement strand
CTCCTCACGGCTCTGTCTGAGCATGGCATACTTCATGTCCCACAGCCTTTGCGAGAGATCCACATAGACCTCATGCGGGTTGGACAGGCGCTTCGTCTCCGGCCAGAGTGTATCCAGCTCCTGTTTGCATATGCGCTGCAGCTCCGTGACACTTGGCGAGTCATATACTCTCCTGCCGTCCTTAAATACCGGGATCAGCAGCTCTCGCATCCGGTATGTACCGCCTGCGAGCCTCGTCTGCTTCCATGTCTCCGCCGGATCAAAGAGCAGCAGCGACTCCGCTTGGTTGAAATGCTCGCCGACCAGACATATGAGATCTGCGATCACCTTGCCGCCGTCCTTGTCATAGATGCGGTAGATCGTCTTGTTGCCGGGGTTGGTGATCTTCTCTGCATTTTCCGAGAGCTTGATCTTCGGGATGTATTCACCCGTAGACGGATCCTTGACCGCCGCCAGCTTGTAGACTCCGCCGAAGGACGGCTGCCCCTTGGACGTGATCAGGTTCGTGCCCACACCGTAGGAATCTATCTGCGCCCCCTGAAATTTCAGCGATGTGATCAGATCCTCATCGAGATCGTTGGAGGCGCATATCTTCGCACCGGCAAAGCCTGCCTCATCCATCATTTGCCTTGCCTTCTTGGACAGGTATGCCAGATCTCCCGAGTCCAGACGGATCCCGATATGGCTGATATCGTACCCCTCCTGCTGCATCCATCTGAAGGTCTCTATCGCGTGCGGCACACCGCTACGCAGCGTATCATATGTATCTACCAGCAGGGTGCATGCCCCCGGATACAGCCTCGCGTATGCCTTAAATGCGTCCAGCTCGCTCGGAAAGCTCATGATCCACGAGTGCGCGTGCGTGCCCATGACGGGGATATCAAACATCTGACCGCACAGCACATTGCTGGTGCCCACACATCCCGCGATCACCGCCGCCCGTGCGCCGTATATACCGGCATCCGGTCCCTGCGCGCGCCGCAGACCGAACTCCATCACCGGAGCGCCGCCCGCCGCGTAGCATACGCGATATGCCTTGGTCGCTATCAGTGACTGGTGGTTGATGATATTCAGCACGGCGGGCTCTATGAGCTGTGCCTGCATTATCGGGGCGATGACCTTGAGCATCGGCTCCCTCGGAAATATCGGCGTACCCTCAGGGATGGCATAGATGTCCCCGGTGAAGCGGAAATCTCTCAGATATTCCAGAAACTCGTCCCTGAACATCCCGGTAGAGCGCAGGTATGCGATATCCTCATCTGTGAAATGCAGGTCTTCTATATACTCGATCACCTGCTGCAGACCCGCGCATATCGCGAAGCCGTTGCCGTTCGGATTGCTGCGGTAGAATGCATCAAATACAACCGTTTCATTGCGATCCTTTTCAAAAAAATACCCCTGCATCATGGTCAGCTCATACAGATCCGTGAGCAATGTCAGATTTCTGTCCATCCCGTGACTCCTTTTTTAGATAAAAGTTCAAGTTGTGCAACTTGATCTCGTCCCTCATAAATAACGGCTATTATCTGAACTTTGTTTCTTTCTTCGTCGATCCAAAAATACAGATAATAGCTCTTAACGTGCATTCTACGTATCCCTTGAGAGTGCCATGGTTCCTCTTCAGTCAGCTTCACACGAGACGGCATATTTGACAGGCTTCTGATTTTCGACTCAATGGCAACTAACGTACTGTAAGCTGCTTTCGGTGCCAATAGCTCCTCTGCAATATATCTTTTTATATCAGTCAAATGCCTGCGTGCCTGCTTCGTGATCCTAACCGTATATGTTTTCACTGTCTGATCCCCTGCTCCAATTCTCTGAAAACATCATCTACATCAAAGGATTCATCCGTCCTTGCCTGCTCCAACCCCACAGACATCATTGCGTCAAACTGAGCCGTCGTCATTTCATCACGTGCAAGCACTGAAGATGGAATGGTTAATGAAAAGGGAATGCCGTTATGTGCGATTATCTGCCTGTAAAACATATCTATGGCAACCGAACGCGGAATTCCAAGATGTTCAAGGATCCTTTCGGCGCGTTCTTTTACATCCGACTGCATTCTTGAATTGACATTTGCTGTTTTTACCGCCATATCAGATACCTCCTCTGAAATAGAGTAATCCAATGTGCATCAAAACGCAACACAAATGATAATGCTTTACATTTGAAAATCCTGTGATATATAATGATGGTGCTTTAGTTTGACTCTAAATCATAAAGGAGGATATCTCAATGGCTCACAGAATAACTGATGCCTGTGTAGCATGCGGAACTTGCGAGAGCGAGTGCCCCGTCAGCTGCATCTCTGCAGGCGACGGAATCTATGTCATCGACGCTGATGCATGCGTAGACTGCGGAACATGCGCATCTGTATGTCCCAACGACGCTATCGTAGCAGAGTGATCACACAGGATCCGGACGAACATAAATGTTCTGAACAGAGGGTAGGAAAGCCGAGGGCGACAGCTCCCGGCTTTCTTTTTGCTTTTTGTATTTTGGCATAGATTTCATTGCGCACTATACACTTCTGTTCATCATCCCGGCAGGTGTCAGCAAGATAAATCCTCGCCCGTGATCATCCTATACGCCTGCAGATACTTCTCGATGGTCCTGTCCAGCACATCCTGCGGGAGCGTCCATGTATGCTCCTTGTCATGCTCGGTCAGCCAGTCGCGGGCGTACTGCTTGTCAAAGCTCGGCTCGCCGTGACCCACCTCGTACTCGTCGGCAGGCCAGAAGCGGCTGGAATCAGGCGTCAGCATCTCGTCTCCCAGCACGAAACGCCCCTCATCGTCGATGCCGAACTCAAACTTGGTATCCGCTATGATGATGCCCCGGGATGCCGCGTAGTCGGCGCATTTTTTATACAGTGCTATGGTCGTGTCACGCAGCTTCTCCGCGTACTCCTCGCCCCTGCCGGGGAAATGCTTCTCAAGATGCTCTATACTCTGCTCGTAGCTGATATTCTCATCATGGTCGCCTATCTCCGCCTTGGTGGACGGCGTATATATAGGCTCCGGCAGCTTCTGGCTCTCTTTGAGACCCTCGGGGAGCTTGATGCCGCACACCTCGCCTGTCTGCTGATATGACTTCCAGCCGCTGCCCGTGATATATCCGCGGACGATGCACTCTACCGGGAGCATGCGCAGCTTTTTGACCATCATGCATTTGCCCGCGTACTCCGGCTTCTGAAAGAACTCCGGCATATCCTTCGTATCCGCGCTGATCATATGATTCGGGACGATATCCGAGGTCATCTCAAACCAGAAGCGGCTCATCTGCGTCAGCACCGCGCCCTTGTTGGTGACGGTGTTGTTTAAGATGACATCAAAGCAGCTGATGCGGTCGGTAGCGACGAGTATCAGGGAGTCGCCGTTGTCATAGATCTCACGTACTTTTCCTTCTTTGATCGGTTTCAATGTCGTATCTCCTCGTGGTGGATGCGCGGGCGGGGCTATGCCGTCCGGCGCGGGACTGCTGACTACAGGTTCATTGTAGTAGGCGCGGCAACGCGTGGCAATTGAGAATAATCACGAAAACGCCCCCGCCACAGGGCGCAAAGACAGCGAATACACCATGAGGACGCCGCAAACTTGTCCATGACTATTATCGCGCTGTGTGGTAGTATATCTTGAAAGCTCTAGGAAAGGAGGATACGCCCATGAAGATCGTTCTCTTAAAGGATGTCAAGGGACAGGGCAAGAAGGGTGATATCATAGAGGCAAGCGAGGGATATGCGAGAAACTACCTGCTGCCCAGAAAGATAGGCGTCGAGGCGACGCCGGACGCGCTCAACACATTAAAGCTCCAGAAGGCCAATGCCGAGAGGATCGCAGCCGAGCAGCTCGCGCAGGCTCAGGAGATGGCAGGCAGGCTCGCCTCCGTCACTGTCAATGTCAGCATGAAGGGCGGCGAGGGCGGACGTACCTTCGGTTCGGTCTCGACCAAGGAGATAGCCGACTCGCTCAAGGAGCAGTGCGGCATAGACATAGACAAGAAAAAGCTCGTGCTCGATGAGCCCATCAAGGCATTTGGCACATATCAGGTAGGAGTGAAGCTCCACAAGGACGTGACCGGCACGCTGAACGTGAAGGTGACCGAGCTGTAAGCAGCCATATACGGATGATATCAAAGCGATAAGGATACGAACCATGGAAGATGAAGCTATATTAAAACGAGTACTTCCCCACAGCACCGAGGCGGAGCAGTCTGTCATCGGCTCTATGCTGCTGGACAAGGAATCTGCCTCCGTGGCCGCCGAGATCCTGTCGAAGGACGACTTCTATACCACCTCCTACGGTCTCATGTACGAGAGCATGATAGACCTGTACAATGAGGGCGCGCCGATAGATCTGGTCACGGTGCAGAACCGGCTCAAGGAAAAGGATGTCCCGCCGGAGGTCTACAGTCTCGACAACTTCCGCGATATCATGAGCACGGTGCCTACGGCGGTCAATATCAAGTCCTACGCGACCATCGTCCATGAAAAGGCGGTGCTCAGACGCCTGATACGCGTCAATGAGGACATCGCCAATACCTGCTACGCGGGCAGAGAATCCGTCGAGGACATACTCCAGAAGACGGAGCATGATATATTTGACGTCCTCCAGACGGGCGGCAGCAGGGAGCTGGTGCCGATATCCCGCGTCACCGAGGACGTGCTGGCGAAGATAGATGCCGCCAGTCAGACCAAGGAGATAGTAACCGGCATACCGACAGGATTTATAGATCTGGACAACCGCACGACGGGCTTCCAGCCGTCGGATTTCGTGCTCATAGCGGCGAGACCCTCTATGGGCAAGACTGCATTTGTCCTGAATGTGCTTAACACAGTCGCGATAAAGAAAAACCGCCCGTGTATACTCTTCTCTCTGGAGATGAGCCGCGAGCAGCTGGTCATGCGTATGCTCTCGTCACAGTCGGGCGTGGACGCGCAGAAGCTCCGCACCGGCAATCTCAACGAGATGGAGTGGGACGAGCTGGTCAAGGGCGCGGTGCAGGTCAGCGGCTCCAATCTGGAGATCGACGACACACCGGGTATCAATGTGTCCGAGATGCGCAGCCGCTGCCGCAAGATGAAGCTGGAGAAGGGACTGGATCTGATAGTCATCGACTACCTGCAGCTGATGAGCTCCAACGGCAGAAGCGACGCGTCGCGTCAGCAGGAGATATCCGACATTTCAAGAAATCTCAAGGCACTGGCAAGGGAGATGCAATGCCCCGTCGTGGCGCTCTCGCAGCTCTCGCGTGCGCCGGAGCAGCGTACCGATCATCGTCCGATGCTCTCCGACCTGCGTGAGTCGGGAGCGATAGAGCAGGACGCGGATGTCGTGATGTTCCTGTACAGAGACGAGTACTACAACAAGGACACGGAGCATCCCGGCGAGGCGGAGGTCATCATCGCCAAGCAGAGAAACGGTCCCATCGGCACCGTGACGCTGATGTGGAAGGCGGAGACGACGAGGTTTGTGAATATAGCCAGATGAGAGGCTGGTTCACATTTCAAGGGAATGATCATTCAGCAGGAACTCATAAAGTCCGAGATAAAGTATTCCGTTATCGCCCGTCCGGGGCTTCATTGAGGTCTTGCTGATAATGATTTTCCTGAAGAATTACTCCTCCCTTTGCCTGAAACGATACCTTCCCTTTCCATGTCCGGACACTGGCTCGATGATCCCACGATCCGCCATCTCGCGCAGGAGCTCAGAGCTTCTTGTCGGCTTTATTCCAAGTATCATCTGGACATCAGATCTGCCAAATACAACCTGCGCCTTCAGATTCCCCTGCAATTTCCTGATATGCATTGTTCGATTGTGCAGCGGATGATTCTCATTCAGAAGGAGATTGCGCAGGAATATTTCCAGAAACTTCGTAGTCTCACAGATGCCGTTCTTCAGATCATTGTAATATGCAAAACAGCTTGCGTTTGTGCGGACAAACGCATATGATGGGCATGAGAAAGGAGGTGCTGCCATGGCACCAAAATCAGCTAACCTCTATGCGAGAATCGAACCGGATGTCAAAGAGCGTGCGGAAAGCATTTTATCTGCCCTAGGAGTGCCTGCCTCAAACGCAATCAATATGTTCTACAAGCAGATTATACTGCACAGAGGGCTTCCGTTTGAGGTTTCACTGCCGACGCCAAAAGCTATCGATTTAACCAAGATGAGAACTTCCGAACTGTCTGAGGAACTGGAGAAGGGATATGCTGATATGGCAGAAGGACGCGCAAAACCCGCCATGGAGGTTTTTGAATCTATCCGTAAAGACTATGCATTATGATGGATTATGACATTAATATTTCTGATCAGGCGGAGCTGGATCTCAGAGGGATATTTGAATATATCGCATTCGAGCTGTTTTCTCCGGAAAATGCCATTTCTCAATTGACTCGATTGGAAAAGGCAATTGAAAAACTGGGAAGTTTTCCGGAAAGAGGCAGACGTTATGATAAAGAGCCTTGGAAAAGCAGAAATCTGCGAATGATCCCTGTAAATAACTATTGTATTTTTTATATTCCCGACAAAGAGACACTGACTGTGACAGTTATTCGCGTCATGTATGGCGGTCGAGATATAGAGAAACAATTGGGTAATGATTAGTTTGCGTCAAATCATGGCGTATTTATATCCAGCTCCGCCGTCACCTGATAGTAGTCGCAGGCGTGTGCCGTATATCCGGTGACATAGCTTCTTGATATCATATTCATCTCCAGAAACGAGCAGAATATATAGGCATCGTCATCAAGTATCGCCTGCTGGAGCTCTACGGCGAGCTCGCCGCGTCTTGCGGTATCGAACTCGGACGACAGCTCATTTATCATAGCAGTAACCTTGGGGTTGTCATACGCTCCGAAGTTGTAGCTCTGTCCGGGCAGACAGCAGGATGTGAAGAAATACTGCGGATCGCCCGACGGCGCCGTGACCATCGAGGAGGCGTAGATATCCCAGCTGTCCATATCCGCGAGGAACTCCCTGCGGGCGGCGGTGCAGTTGATATCCACATCTATCCCTATCTGCCTGAGCGTCGCCTGAGCGGTCTGCGCGAGCAGCGGAAGCTCCTGGCGGCTGGGATATGTCAGCCAGCGTATAGTCAGCCTCTGCCCGTCCTTTTCCCTGATGCCGTCGCCGTCCGAGTCAGTCCAGCCTGCCGCCTCCAGCAGTGCCATAGCGCCCTCGGGGTCGTACTCCCGCGCGGTCACATGCTCTCCCCCAAACGTCGCCATACCTGCCGGAAATGCACCCGCACCCGCCTCGCCGTGTCCTCCAAGGAGCGCCGTGACGAAGCTCTGCTTGTCTATGCCCATAGCTACAGCTCTGCGCACAGCCGCGTCCTGCATGATGGTGCTGGTCATATTCATCGAGCAAAAGAAGGCTCTCGATGTACGCACACCGGAGAACTGATAGGCGTCATTCTCAAAGCTGTCATATGCCTCATAGGGCATACCGTAGGCAGCGTCGATATCTCCGGTCTGAAGTGCCGCGGACAGTGTATCGCCGTTTGATATGGTTCGTATGGTCAGCTCGTCCAGCTTCGGCATGCCGCCCCAATAGTGCTCATTTTTCGTCAATGTCAGATGCTCGTCCATGACCATATCCTTCACGATATACGGTCCCGTCCCGGCGACTATGCCTGCATCAAAGTCGCTTGCGTCCACATCTATGATGCAGCCGTAGGGATCTCCCAGATAGTTCATAAGCACGGGATTCGGCTCTGAGGTGACGATGGTCAGCATCTGCCCGTCCGCCGTGATATCGGAGATCTTCGTATCTCCTGGCGCTCTGTCGTGATGTTCCAGCAGATGCTCCATGCACTGCTTCACCGCCTGCGCATCCATCCTGCGTCCGCTCGAAAATGCAACATCGTCGCGCAATGTGATCGTCCATGTGCGGTCTCCGTCGTTCTCCCACGACTCGGCGAGCCACGGCTCCAGC
Organism: Agathobacter sp.; assembly: GCA_963651635.1. GTDB lineage: Bacteria > Bacillota > Clostridia > Lachnospirales > Lachnospiraceae > Darwinimomas. The sequence goes on along the minus strand of CAVJQN010000057.1, from coordinate 4,978 downwards.
TCCATCGTATCTGTATATCGTACCAGCGTCTCACCGATGCCGTAGCGTATGCACGCCCATCCGTTGTAGGTGCGGTGCGGATCGACGGTCTCTATCCAGTTCTCGGAGTTGAAGGTGGTATCGCCGATGACCATAGTCTTTTGTGCAGCGGAAATGTCAGCGGAGCCTCCGTCTGACATGACGCTCTGCGTACCCGCCTGCCCTCCGTACAGTGATGTGCCTGCTGCGGAGGTATCTGTGCTCTGCGCTCCGCCGTGTGCATTTTCCTGTGTACCGAAAGCGGAGCGACCTGAGCCGGAACATCCGGTCGTCAGGAGCGCAGCAAGACATATGGTCAGGCATATGGCTGCATGTTTGAATCTCGCAGTTGCTTTTCCTGTTTTCTCGCTTGCTGTTCTCATGCATTCTCCTCACTGTGTGATGTCAGATCTGATATTTGCGTCACTCCGTCACGTAAACGCATCCTCTATCAGCTGCCTTGTATATTCGCTGCGCGGACGACACATCACGTCCTCGGTGTCTCCCGTCTCGACCGCCTCACCGCTGTGCATGACCATCACCCGGTCGCACAGCCGCTGCACCAGCGCTATATCGTGGCAGATAAATATCATGGAGAACTCCTCCCCTCTCTGCCTGCGCAGCTCCCCCAGCAGCTCCATGATCTCCTCCTGCACCGTCACGTCCAGCGCCGATGTAGCCTCATCGCATATAAGCACTCGCGGGGCAACAGCCAGCGCACGCGCTATCGCCGCTCTCTGACACTGCCCTCCGCTGACCTCGTGCGGATATCTGGCGGCATATGCCGCAGGCAGACCGCAGCGCTCCAGCAGCTCCCCGACCTTCTCCCGCGTCTTGCTGCGGGACATGCCTGCATTGCTCAGGCTCTCCCCGATGCCGTCGCCCAGCGTGCGACGCGGGTCAAAGGACTGTACCGGCGACTGAAATACCATCTGTATATCGCGATATACGCGGCGCAGCTCTCTCCCCTTGATCCTCGTGATGTCCGCTCCGTCCAGCACTATCCGTCCCCGCGTCACATCCGTCAGGCGGCAAAGCATACGCGCCAGTGTAGACTTCCCGCTGCCGCTCCTGCCTATGATGCCCAGACACTCGCCCGGCATCAGCTCAAAGCTGACATCGTGCACCGCTGTCATATCGCCGCGCCCCGCCCGCGAGTATATCTTTGTCAGATTCTCTGCCTTCAGTATCGGCTCCATGCTGCTACCTCTTCAGCCTCGGGACAGCATCAAGGAGTCTGCGGGTGTACTGCTCCCGCGGATATCTCAGCACCTGCTGTGTCTGCCCATACTCTACGGCTCTGCCATCTTGCATGACGAGTATGCTGTCTGCCGCTGCCTCGATGATCCCTATGTTGTGCGAGACCAGCACCATGGCTGTACCTCTGCGGTCTCTCATCCCGAGGAGCTGTTCGATCACCTGACGCTGTACCGCTGTATCCAGCGCCGCCGTCGGCTCATCTGCCAGCAGCACGCCCGGCTCCGGCAGCATCGCTGCCGCGATACCCACACGCTGCATCATCCCTCCGGACAGCTCAAAGGGATAGCTGCGCAGCACACGCTCTGCGTCCTCCATCCCCAGCTCCGCAAGCAGCTGCGCGGCGGCATGGGCACATTCCCCTTTCGACATCTTCCCTGATGTATGCCCCGTCAGATGGCTGTGCGCCTCCATGATTTCATACAGCTGTGCGCCTATCGTACGCACCGGACAAAATGAGCCGCCCGCGTCCTGAAATACCATACCCAGCTCCGCTCCGTTGAGCCTGCGCCTGTCCCGCTGTGACAGACCTAAGATGCTTTCCCCTTTGTACAGGATATCTCCGCCCGTCACCGCGCCTGTGCCGCGTATCATAGCTGCTTTGCGCATCTCACCTGCTCCACCCATCCTGCCCGCAGCTATCCCCGATCCCGCGCCGCCGAGCAGCCCCATCGCCGCCTTCAGTATCGTCGACTTTCCGCAGCCGCTCTCACCGACTATGCCGAGTATCTCCCCCGGAGCTAGGGAGAAGCTGATATCTCTCACGACAGGCACCCCGTCATATGAGATATATACATGGTCATATCTGAGTATCTCTGTCATGCCGTCACTGCCTTGATCCGTCTGCATTTTCTCATCATATGCGCCTTCCCCCCGCACTCGTGCGATACCCCGGATCCATACAGTCCCGTATCGCATCTCCCAGCAGGTTGAAGACCATGACCGTCACAAATATCGCCGCTCCGGGCGCATATATGGTCCACGGCGCACTCGTGATCAGTCCCCGCGCATCGCTCATCATGCTGCCCCACTCGGCGGCAGGAGCCTTGACTCCCAGCCCCAGATATCCCAGCGCCGCCAGCTCCATCATCATCGTACCTATATCCGCCATAGCTGTCGCCAGTATCGCAGCCATGATATTCGGAATGACATGAAGACACAGGAGCTTTGCGCTGCTGCTTCCCGAGAGCCTTGCCGCGTCCATCCAGACCGTCTCCCTGATGACAAGGGTCTGCGACCGCGCCAGCCGGGCATACTTCGGCCATGATACAGCCGCCAGCGCTATGACTGCATTATGCAGTCCGCCTCCGAGCGTCCCCGCCACAGCCAGTGCCAGTACCATCTTGGGAAATGCCAGAAACATATCGGATATACGCATACATACCGCATCAACCGCGCCCGTATGCCATCCGCAGAGCACGCCGACGGCGGTTCCAAGGCCGCAAGCTACGCTCACCAGCAGCAGTGTAGCAAAGATGCTCGCCCGACTTCCCGCTATGACGCGAGAGAGCATATCCCGCCCGAAGCGGTCTGTCCCCAGCAGATGCTGCGCCGACGGAGGGAGCTTGACCGCGCTCAGATCCTGCATATACGGATCGTACGGGGTCAGCTGTTCAGAAAATACCGCTATCACAAGCAGAGCCAGCGCCAAGCCTCCAAATATGACAAGTCTTATATTCAGGCTGCCGCACCTCTTCATCTCCCGCTCACCGCCAGTCTCACCCGCGGGTCGAGTGCATGATAGAGTATGTCTGTGATCAGATTGATCGTCACATATATGAGCGCCATCCAGAGCACATATGCCTGCACGAAAGGATAGTCCCGCATATTGATGGCGTCAACCGCCAGCTTGCCCACACCGTCCCACATGAAGATGCTCTCCACGATAGCCGTCCCGCCGAGCAGGCTCCCGATTGACAATGTCACCAGTGTGATGACGGTCGGCATAACGGATCTGAGCACGCTGCGCGTCAGCAGTACATAGCTGCTGATCCCGCGAGCCGCCGCTCCCGTCACATATCCACTGCCCAGCTCCTCCAGCACCGCCGTACGCACCTGTCTGATGTATTTGGACGACATGGCGACGGTCAGCGTGGTTGCAGGCAATACAGCGCTTTTCAGAGATATCCCCTGCGAGATAACCGGCAATATACCCAGACGTATCGAGCATATCCGCATCAGAAGCAGAGCGATGAAAAAACCCGGCAGAGAGTTGCCGATGAAGCTGAGAAGCCGCAGAGCCGCATCAACCGGTCTGCCGTGATATACCGCCGCCAGAAGCCCCAGCGGGACGGATATCACGATGGACGCACCCACCGATATGGCGCTCAGCAGCGCAGTCGCAGGGAGCTTTGATATAAATGTCTGAAATACATCCCTCCCGGAGACATAGCTGACGCCCATGTCGCCTCTGAAGATTCCCGCTGCCCATGTCAGATACTGCTCTATAAACGGTCTGTCCAGTCCCAGCTGCGCCCGCCGCGCCTCGATGACGGCGGCATCCACTGCTCCCTTGTCGCCGTACAGCTCCGTGACCGCGTCGCTCCCCGCCAGATGCATCAGCGCAAAGGATATGAAGGTGATGCCGATGAGCACCGGTATCAGCTGCAATATTCTCCCGAGGATATATTTTTTCAAGGCTCCTCCCTGTCCCGCCATGTACTGCCGCCGCATCCTCTAAGCCGTGCGTGATACCGGTCTCTTGCTTCCCTCTATGAGAAACATGGGCGTCGAGGCGTTGTTGATGCGTTCCTCTCTGGTCCATACCTGCCGCCAGATCTGCGTGTCCGCCTCCGCCTGCATCCCCAGAGCGCTCAGCACCTCGATATCCCACTGCGGGCGGCGGCGCGTAGAGAGCGGCGCCTGACGCGCGATTGACTCCATAGCGCACACATCCGTCCCCGCGGTCTCGTCTCTGACATCCGAGGCTGTCAGACGCTCCCTGTCCTGCTCGTGCGCCTGCTGCGCCTGCTCGTCCCACAGATAGCGGTACCAGTTCGCATCGAAGTTGAGCATCAGCCCGTCCGGTCTGAGCACCCGCGTCCACTGCTCATATGCCCTGCGCGGATCGTGCAGATTCCATGTGAGATTTCTGGTGACCAGTATGTCAAATGTCTCATCAGGGAAGTCCAGCTCCTCCGCATTCATACGGCGAAATGCGATCCTGTCTGCCAGTGCGCCTGCATTGCCCCGCGCCTCATCCAGCATGGACGAGGTATAGTCAACCGCCGTCACCCGGTAGCCCAGCTCGGCAAGTATGATGGCGAAAAATCCCGGTCCCGTGCCGACGTCCAGCACCGACAGCCCGTCCGGCTGCCTGTCAGGGAAATGCGCGGCTATCCGGCGTGATATCACGTCCCGCCATATCCTTTTCTGATCCGACTCCAGCTCCTCCCTGTTGACGACGGAGTAGCCGGATGCGCGCCGTGTCCAGTAGCTGATATTTTCTTCCTCGTATGTCGCGAATTTCGTCATGTTTGGTATTCCCTCTATCTTCTCTCTGTATCAGCCGCGGCGCTGCGTGCCTCGATTGAAAACATCGGGGCGTGCGCCAGGTCGAGCTCGCCCAGTATCCGCCTGCCGACCTGCGTATCCGCCTCACATCCGCGGCAGCCCAGCTGCCTTAACACCTGCACATCCCACTCCGGGCGCGGCTTGCCTATATCCATAGTCAGCGTGATCTCGTCATTTTCCTGCCGGAGTG
>CAVJQN010000056.1:0-10378 GCA_963651635.1 Agathobacter sp. | reverse complement strand
GGTTGGAGTTGTATGTCATACGGACTTGAAGTTCATGGTACAAACCGCCGGGCATGCGGATGCTTTTTTCATCACGCAGCGTTTGCAGCAGAGGGTTTTGTATGAGTCCTTCATATGAAAGCATCGTTGCCCACCTCCTTGCTTTACTTATCATAGCTTTTTTAAGGGAAAAGTAAAGGTATCCTTGCGATTTGCCCCCGCTGATACCAAGGTCAAACATCCTCACGCAAGCGAACTTGCATCGGAGGTTAGAACCTTTTGACATTGGTATCATATGTATTGAATTTTCTGCCGCTATAGTGCAGAATAATGGCAAAATGACGGAAACCAAATAACCGCTTGACAAAGCAAAAACAAGGCTTTATATTGCTATCCATATTCGGAAGCGAAGGTGCTTTGGCATAGACCAAGGCACCTTTTTCACTTTACATAGTGCAGCGCAGAGCCGACTGCAGGGAGGAGACAGGGATGAGTACTATACCGGAACTGTACGGAAGCCTGGTTTTCACCGACAAGGTGATGAGGGACAAGCTACCGCACGACATCTACAAGGCACTGAAGAAGACCATCAATGACGGTGCGCATCTGGAGCTGGACGTAGCCAATGCGGTGGCTATCGCCATGAAGGAGTGGGCGGTAGACAACGGAGCTACGCATTTCACACACTGGTTCCAGCCGATGACAGGATATACCGCCGAGAAGCATGACAGCTTCATCTCCCCGGTAGGCGACGGTGAGATCATCATGGAGTTCTCCGGCAAGGAGCTGGTCAAGGGCGAGCCGGACGCGTCGAGCTTCCCCTCGGGCGGTCTGAGAGCGACCTTTGAGGCGAGAGGATATACCGCATGGGATCCGACCTCACCGGCATTTATCAAGGACGGCACACTGTATATCCCGACCGCATTCTGCTCATACTCGGGAGAGGCGCTGGACAAGAAGACTCCGCTGCTGCGTTCCATGCAGGCACTCTCCAAGTCAGCCGTAAGGCTCCTGCATCTCATCGGAGAAAAGGATGTAAAGTCGGTATCCACGACGGTCGGCTGCGAGCAGGAGTATTTCCTGATAGACAAGAAGGACTACAAGCGCAGGAAGGATCTGATCTTCACGGGCAGGACACTGCTGGGCGCTATGCCTCCCAAGGGGCAGGAGATGGACGATCACTACTTCGGAGCGCTCAGACCTCGCGTGGCGGCATATATGCACGATCTGGACGAGGAGCTCTGGAAGCTGGGCGTACCCGCCAAGACCAAGCACAACGAGGTAGCTCCCGCACAGCACGAGCTGGCGCCGGTATATGATACGACCAATGTGGCGGCGGATCACAACCAGCTGACCATGGAGGTGATGAAGAAGGTCGCCGACAAGCATGATCTGGTATGTCTGCTGCATGAGAAGCCATTCGACGGCATCAACGGCTCGGGCAAGCACAACAACTGGTCGATGAGCACCGATACGGGCATTAATCTGCTCAACCCCGGCAAGACCCCGGCGGAAAATACAGACTTCCTTGTAGCTCTCGCAGCCATCATCAAGGCGGTGGACGAGTATGCCGACCTGCTCAGGCTCTCAGTAGCCAGCGCGGGTAACGATCACAGGCTCGGAGCCAATGAGGCGCCGCCTGCCATCATCTCCATATTCCTTGGAGACGAGCTGATGAATGTGCTGGAGTCCATAAAGAACGATACCTTTATGGTATCCAACGGCGGCAGGGAGATGGATATCGGTGCGGCAGTGCTCCCGCATTTCACACAGGACAACACTGACAGGAACAGGACATCGCCGTTTGCATTTACCGGCAACAAGTTCGAGTTCAGGAGTCTGGGATCGTCGCTGTCGGTATCGGGACCCAATATCATCCTCAACACGGCTGTGGCAGAGGCATTTGACCAGTTCTATGAGACGCTCAAGGATGTACCCGAGAGCGGCATGGCAGAGGCTATCCACAAGCTGATCAAGGATACCGTGATAGCGCACGAGAGGATCATCTTCAACGGCAACGGATATTCGCAGGAATGGATAGAGGAGGCGGAGAGAAGAGGTCTCTACAACCTGAAGTCCACACCGGACGCGCTTCCGGCATATCTGGCGCCGAAGAATGTCGAGCTGTTCAAGAAGCACGAGGTATATACGGAGACGGAGATTCACTCGCGCTACGAGGTCAAGCTGGAGAAGTACTCCAAGACGATACATATCGAGGCGCTCACCATGCTGGATATGATATCACGTCAGTTCGAGCCTGCCGTCATGAAGTATACGGACGCGCTCGCGGCTTCCATCCTGCAGAAAAAGCAGGCGGACGGCGCACTGACGCATACGGCGCAGTCCAAGTTGCTGAAGACTTTGTCGGACGGATATGATAAGATAGCAGAGCTGGCAGACAGGCTGACGGAGGATGTAGCCAAGGCTGAGAAGAACGCGGATTCGCTGGCTCAGGCGAAGGAATATCACGAGGTAGTCCTCGAGGATATGGAGGCACTGAGAGCCGCGGCGGATGCACTCGAGCCCATGATACCGTCAGATATGCTTCCGTATCCGACATACGAGGATATACTGTTCTACGTATAAGGAGCCGACATTCGGGCAGCTCATAAAAGCACAGCTGTAATTAACTTGGAGATCGGACTCTGCGGGATCTGCCGTGCGGCGATGGTTTGGCCGGTGCGGGGAGCCTGCGGAGTCCTTTTTCTATGAACAGACAATGACAGGGGGACAGCATGATCACACTTAATCACGACTATCTGAAGCTACGCGGCAGCTATCTTTTCTCGGAGATAGCCAAGAGAGTAGCGGCATACAGTGCACAGCATCCGGACGAGAAGATCATCCGTCTGGGTATAGGCGATGTCACGAGACCTCTGCCGCCATCGGTCATCTCGGCGCTGCACAGCGCGGTAGATGAGATGGCGCACGAGGAGACCTTCCGCGGATATGCGCCCGATCTGGGATATGAATTTCTGAGAAATGCAATCGCGGAGCATGACTACCAAAAGAGAGGCTGCGATATCCGCCCCGACGAGGTATTTGTCTCCGACGGTGCCAAGAGCGACTCCGGCAATATACAGGAGATATTCGGAGCTGACTGCACTGTGGCTGTCTGCGATCCCGTATATCCGGTATATGTGGATACCAATGTCATGAGCGGACGCGCAGGAGACTATGATGAGGCGAGCGGTCTCTGGAGCAGCATCATCTATATGCCGTGTACGGCTGAGAACGGCTTTGCTCCGCAGCTGCCCGGGGAGATCCCGGATCTGATATATCTGTGTTTCCCGAACAATCCGACGGGCGCGACGGTGACGAAGGATGTACTGCAGACATGGGTGGACTTCGCCAATAAGCACGGCAGCGTGATCATCTACGACGCGGCATATGAGGCATATATATCGGAGACGGATATCCCGCACTCCATCTACGAGTGCGAGGGAGCACGCACATGCGCCATCGAGATCAGATCATTTTCCAAGAATGCAGGATTTACGGGACTGCGTCTCGGTTTTACAGTCATACCCAAGGATCTGGTGCGTGAGGGCGTACAGGTGCACTCACTATGGGCGAGACGTCACGGTACCAAGTTCAACGGAGCGCCATATATCGTGCAGAAAGCCGGAGAGGCGATATATACTCCGCAGGGACAGAGCGAGGTGCGCGAGCTGGTCGGCTACTATATGACCAACGCGTCATATATACTTAATGGGCTGAAGGAGGCGGGATATACCGTCTCGGGCGGTATAAATGCTCCCTATATATGGCTCAAGACACCGGACGGCATGAGCAGCTGGGAGTTCTTTGACTATCTGCTGTCCAAGGCGCATGTGGTCGGCACACCGGGCGCGGGCTTCGGACCCAGCGGAGAGGGATATTTCAGGCTGACGGCATTTGGCGCGCACGAGGCGACGAAGGAAGCGATAGAGCGCATAAAGAATATGTGAGATACCGCGGATGCTGGCGGGGCGCGAGGCTCATACCATGTATATAGGGAGCCACCGTGCCGGTCTTCATACGCGGATACGGAGGATCGTCATGAAAGTTGAATTTACCAAGATGCACGGCTGCGGCAATGACTATGTATATATCAACGGTTTTCGCTATGATATAGATAAGCAGGCAAAGCCGGAGCTGGCGATACGCCTGTCGGAGAGGCATTTCGGCATAGGCTCGGACGGACTGATATTCATCAATCCGTCGCAGATAGCCGACTTTGAGATGGAGATGTACAATGCGGACGGCTCGCGCGCGGAGATGTGCGGCAACGGCATACGCTGCGTGGCGAAGTATGTATACGACCATCATATGACGGACAGGACGCAGTTCACTATAGAGAGCTTCGGCAGGATCAAATATATCACGGTTAAGCCCGAGGACGGTGAGGCTGTCGAGGTCACCGTCGATATGGGCGAGCCGATACTGGACGGCGCCGAGGTGCCTGCCGATATCAGCATACTCAGGCCCGATGAGGAGACGGGATATATCGTCGCGCAGCCGCTTACTGTGCTTGACAGGACATTTGACGTGACCTGCGTGTCGATGGGCAATCCGCATGCGGTAGTATTTACCGATACGGGCGATGTCGAGAAATACGGACCTGACTTTGAGGTCTCGCCTGCATTTCCCCGCCGTGTAAATACGGAGTTCGTCAGGGTCAATGACCGGGGGAGCGTGGATATGCGCGTCTGGGAGCGAGGCACGGGCGAGACGCTTGCCTGCGGCACGGGATGCTGTGCGACGGCGGTGGCATGCGTGCTGAACGGGCTGACGGACGACGAGATCACGATACATGTGCTGGGCGGCGATATCCGCGTGCGCTGGGATCGGGAGAGCAATCATGTCTATATGACGGGTCCGGCGGCGGTATCATTTACCGGAGTGGTTGAGATTTAAGGGAATATATGAAGGATATCAACGCGGATATAAAAAATCATACATTCGCCGCTGTCTATCTGCTGTACGGCGATGAGGCATTCCTAAAGCGCAGCTATAAAAACAGGCTGCGCTCTGCCATAGCGGGCGATGATGATATGAACTGCATATGCTTCGCGGGCAAGGACACAGCGGTCGGCGATGTGATAGACGCGGCGGATACCATGCCATTTTTTGCAGAACGAAAGCTCATCATCATAGAGGGCAGCGGGTGGTTCAAGGGAGCGCAGGACGAGCTGACGGACTATCTGGACAGACTGCCGCAGACCACGACGCTGCTGTTCGTCGAGGACGAGGTGGACAGGCGCGGACGGCTGTATAAGAAGGTCGCGGCGATGGGGCGTGCCGTAGATATGGCTCATCCCAAGGAGGACGAGCTGGTGCGCTGGGGCGCGGGTATGCTGGGCATGGCGGGACGCAGGATCACCGCGTCGGATATGCGCATGATCGTGGAATATACCGGCGATGACATGGAACGGCTCAAGGGTGAGCTGGACAAGCTGATAGCCTATACTCAGGGACGAGATGCCGTGACCAGACGCGATATACAGGCGATCACCACGGTCACGGAGACAAACCGCATCTTTGATATGGTGCGGGCGATATCGGCGAGGCAGACAGGCACGGCGATGAAGCTCTATGAGGATCTGCTGGCGCTCAAGGAGCCGCCGATGCGCATCATATTTCTGATATCAAGGCAGTTTGATCAGATGCTGCTGGTCAAGGATATGGTATCGGAAGGTGCGGCGAAGGATGCTGTCGCCGCCGCACTCAAGATCCCGGCTGGTGTCGCGGACCGCATGATGAAGCAGGTGAGGAATACCCCGAGAGCGCTGCTGATGAGCTATGTGAAGCGCTGCGTAGATATGGAGCAGCGGGTCAAGACGGGCGAGCTGCCGGACGGCATAGCGGCGGAGCTGCTGATCGTGGGTTGACAAAAAGTCCCGGGGCGAGCACCCCGGGACTTGCTATATACATATACAGAAAGGAGATTACTGGAGCTTGCCTACTGCTGTGGCCATCCTTGAAACCTTGCGCGCCACCTTGTTCTTGTGGAACACGCCCTTGGAAGCAGCCTTGCACAGCTCGATCTCGGCATCATGTAAACTTGCTTTAGCAGCATCTTTGTCGCCTGAGGCTACTGCAGCATCAACCTTCTTTACATATGTCTTTACTCTTGACTCGATGGCTGTATTTCTAGCTGCGTTTCTCTCAGCAACTTCGACTCTCTTCTTAGCAGATTTAATGTTAGCCAACTCGACACCTCCTGAACTCTCAGTAAAAATATTCAAATAATGCGGAAGATACCCGCAATGCCTATGTATTCTATGCCATGCCGGCGATGTTGTCAAGGGGAAAAAACTTATGTATAATGGCGGGGTTGAAATGTAAGATCATCATGTGTACACGGGGGTGGAAGAACATGAAAAAGGAGCTTGTGGAGATCGCGGGCGAGGCGATAAAGGAGTCGCTTCCGGATGCGGCAGTTAAGAGAGCACTGGCTGATATCGGCTCGTGCGAGGGCAGGACTGTCATCGTATCTGTCGGCAAGGCGGGCTGGCAGATGGCAAAGGCGGCGGCAGACTGCCTCAAGGGCGGCTATGACGAGGGATATGTCATCACGAAGTATGAACATTCCAAGGGTGATATAGACAGATTTACCATATACGAGGCGGGACATCCCGTGCTCGACGAGAACTCGGTAAAGGCTACAAGCGCGGTGATCAGGGCGGTGGAGCATCTAAGCGTCAAGGATCGTGTGCTGTTCCTGCTCTCGGGCGGAGGCTCGGCACTCTTTGAGAGCCCGGCTATACCGCTGGAGGAGTTCACCGAGATCAATAAGGCGCTGTTGGCATGCGGCGCTGATATAGTCGAGATGAATACCATCCGCAAGAGGATATCTCAGGTCAAGGGCGGCAGATTCGCACAGATATGCGCTCCGGCACATGTATATTCCATCATCCTCTCGGATATCGTAGGCGACCATCCGGATATGATAGCATCGGGACCGGCATATCCTGACAGCTCCACGTCCGAGGATGCATTGAACATAGTTAAGAAGTATGACCTGAAGTTCTCCGACACTGTGATGGAGATGCTCAAGGCGGAGCCGGTCAAGGAGCTGGACAATATCACGACGATGGTGACAGGCGGCGTATCGCAGCTGTGCGAATCCGCGGCGCAGGCATGCAGGCGTCACGGATATGAGACCATCGTGCTGGGAGACAATCTCTCATGCGAGGCGAGAGACGCGGGGAGCTTCCTCGGAACGATAGGCAGCTATCACGCGGGCTGCGGCAGGAAGCTGGCATTTGTCGCAGGCGGTGAGACGGTGGTGCATCTCAAGGGTCACGGCAAGGGCGGACGCAATCAGGAGATCGCTCTGGCGGCGGCAGAGAAGATAGCCGGTATGAAGGGCGTGGCTGTCATATCAGTAGGCTCTGACGGCACGGATGGTCCGACGGATGCCGCAGGCGGCGTGGTGGACGGAGATACAGCGCCGACGCTGCTCGCCAAGGGGATAAAGATATTTGATGTACTGGAGGACAACGACGCATACAACGCACTTGCGGCAGCGGACGGACTGGTCATCACGGGAGCTACGGGCACGAATGTCAATGACGTAGCCATAGTAGCAGTAGAGTAACTATACAGTACAGGAAGTATGGGATAGTACAGAACCGTGCTGCACAGGGCAGTAAAGAACAGTGCGGTACAGTACAGTACGATACGGGAGAGAGCCGGACGGAACGACACAGGCGGCGGCATCACGATAAGCAGGCATATGGACAAGAGTAGGATACGTAATTTCTGCATCATAGCACATATAGATCACGGCAAGTCAACGCTCGCGGACCGCATCATCGAGGCTACGGGGCTTTTGACCAGCCGTGAGATGCAGGATCAGGTGCTGGACAACATGGAGCTGGAGCGCGAGCGCGGCATCACCATCAAAAGTCAGGCAGTGCGCACGGTATACAAGGCAAAGAACGGTGAGGAGTACATCTTCAATCTCATCGACACGCCCGGGCATGTGGACTTCAACTATGAGGTATCCAGATCTCTGGCAGCATGTGACGGCGCGATACTGGTGGTGGACGCGGCGCAGGGCATAGAGGCGCAGACACTGGCCAATGTATATCTGGCGCTGGATCATGATCTGGAGGTATTTCCGGTCATCAATAAGATAGATCTGCCCAGCGCCATGCCGGATCAGGTGGCGGACGAGATAGAGGACGTGATCGGTCTGGAGGCGCACGACGCGCCGCGCATATCCGCCAAGCAGGGCATAGGCATAGATCAGGTGCTGGAGGCTGTGGTGGAGAAGATCCCGGCTCCTGTCGGCGATGAGGCGGCGCCGCTGAAGGCGCTGATATTTGACTCGCTGTATGATTCCTACAAGGGCGTGATCGTATTTGTGCGAATGTTCGACGGCACGGTGAAAAAGGGCACGCGCATACGCTGTATGCAGACAGGCGCGTCGCAGGAGGTGGTCGAGGTCGGCTACTTCGGCGCGGGACAGTTCATCCCGTGTGACGAGTTGACCGCCGGGATGGTCGGATATATCACCGCGAGCATCAAAAATGTCAAGGATACCGAGGTCGGAGATACGATCACTGACGCGGACAGGCCGTGCGAGGCAGCATTGCCCGGATATAAGAAGGTGACCCCGATGGTATACTGCGGGCTGTATCCGGCGGACGGCGCGCACTATGACGATCTGCGCGACGCGCTGGAAAAGCTCCAGCTCAATGACGCGTCGCTCTTCTACGAGCCGGAGGTATCGCTGGCGCTGGGCTTCGGCTTCAGATGCGGATTTCTGGGACTGCTCCATCTGGAGATCATACAGGAGCGTCTGGAGAGGGAATACGGGCTGGATCTGGTGACCACCGCGCCGGGTGTTATCTATAAGGTATATAAGACGGACGGAACCGTCATCGAGCTGACCAATCCATCCAACCTGCCCGACCCGAGTGAGATAGAGCATATGGAGGAGCCGATTGTCTCCGCGGAGATCATGGTAACGAAAGAATATGTCGGCAATATCATGACGCTCTGTCAGGAGCGTCGCGGCGTATATGTCGGGACGGAATATATCGAGATGAACCGCGCCATACTGCGCTACGAGCTGCCGCTCAACGAGATCATCTATGATTTCTTTGATGCGTTGAAGGCGCGCTCCAAGGGCTACGCGTCGCTGGACTACGACCTCAAGGGCTACCAGCCGTCCAAGCTGGTCAAGCTCGACATACTGATAAATCGCGAGACCGTGGATGCATTGTCATTTATCGTACATGCCGACTCGGCATACGAGAGAGGACGCAGGATGTGCGAGAAGCTCAAGGACGAGATCCCGAGGCACCTGTTCGAGATCCCGATACAGGCGGCGGTCGGAGGCAAGATCATCGCCCGCGAGACCGTAAAGGCACTGAGAAAGGACGTCCTCGCCAAGTGCTACGGAGGCGATATCACGAGGAAGAAGAAGCTGCTGGAGAAGCAAAAGGAAGGCAAGAAGAGGATGCGCCAGATAGGCAATGTGGAGATCCCGCAAAAGGCATTCATGAGCGTATTGAAACTGGACGAGGAGTGATGACGATAAAGAAAAGCACAGCACCTGACAGACTCCCGCTGGAGCTGTATGTGCATATACCCTTTTGTGTCAGGAAATGCGGCTATTGCGACTTTCTGTCCATGCCGGCGGACGACGATACAAAGGCGAGGTACGTGAATCAGCTGATAAGGGAGATACGTGCGCAGTCGTCGGCATACGGCGACTATCATATCACGAGCATATATCTGGGCGGCGGCACCCCGTCCATCCTGAAAAGCACGGCGATAGCGAGCATCATGAGCGCGATATACGAGTGCTGGTACGTGGACGCGAGCGCAGAGGTCACTATCGAGTGCAATCCGGGCACTGTCACGGAAAATCAATTCGGGGTATACAGAACCTCCGGCATCAACCGCGTGAGCTTCGGCCTGCAGTCGGTGCATGACAGTGAGCTCAAGATGCTGGGCAGGATCCACAGCTTTGAGGATTTCCTCAACAGCTATCAGTATGCACGCGACGCAGGCATCGAAAATATCAATGTGGATCTCATGAGCGGTCTGCCGCGCCAGAGTCTGGCGAACTGGGAGGAGACACTCAAGCGGGTGACGATGCTAAAGCCCGAGCATATCTCGGCATATTCCCTTATCATCGAGGAGGGGACGCCGTTTTACGGCATGTACGGCACACCGGAGGGCAGGGCGCTCCTGCCGGACGAGGAGACCGACCGCGAGATGTATCACCGCACGCGTGAGATGCTGGAGAAGAAGGGCTACGAGCGCTACGAGATCAGCAACTATGCCAAGCCCGGATATGAGTGCAGGCACAACATCGGCTACTGGACTGGCGCGGAGTATCTGGGGCTGGGACTGGGCGCGTCGAGCTTCATCAAAAAGCACCGCTTCCACAACG
>CAVJQN010000055.1:0-14008 GCA_963651635.1 Agathobacter sp. | reverse complement strand
CATATATCCGCGCGAGAGGCTCGGACCGCATGAGCTCCTACGGCGACTGGGCGGCGCTCTCGGAGGTGTGCGACGCCGAGACGGCATCATATATATACGCGGAGGTCTCTGACGGCATCATCGCTCCGGGATATACGGACGAGGCGCTGGAGATACTCAAGAGGAAGAAAAAGGGCGGCTACAATGTGGTGCAGATAGATCCGGACTATAACTGCGCGCCGCTGGAGCAGAAGGACGTCTTCGGCGTGACCTTCGAGCAGGGACACAACAGCTTCAGGATAGACGAGGAGCTGCTGGGCAATGTCGTCACGAAAAACAAGGATCTGCCGCACGAGGCGAAGATTGACATGATCGTCTCGCTGATCACCCTCAAATATACGCAGTCCAACTCCGTATGCTATGTCAAGGACGGTCAGGCGATCGGCGTCGGCGCGGGTCAGCAGAGCCGTATACACTGCACGAGGATGGCGGGACAGAAGGCGGACAACTGGTGGCTGCGACATCATCCCAAGGTGCTGGGGCTGCAGTTCGTGGACAAGATCCACCGCCCCGACCGGGACAATGCAATAGATGTCTACATATCCGACGAGTACGACGATGTACTGCGCGACGGCGAGTGGCAGCGGGTATTTAAGGTCAGACCGGAGGTGCTCACACGCGAGGAGAAGAAGGAGTGGATAGCGCAGCAGACCGGCGTGACGGTAGGCTCGGACGCATTTTTCCCGTTCGGGGACAATGTTGAGAGAGCTAGAAAGTCGGGCGTATGCTATATCGCGGAGCCGGGCGGATCGGTGCGTGATGACAATGTCATCGAGACCGCGGATAAGTACGGCATAGTGATGGCATTTACGGGGATGAGGCTGTTCCATCACTGAGCGGGGAGAATAATATGAACATCATGGTAGTGGGCGGCGGAGGCCGCGAGCATGCGATCATAAAGAAACTCAAGGAAAGCCCAGAGGTCACGAAGATATACGCGCTTCCGGGCAACGGCGGCATCGCGGCGGATGCCGAGTGCGTGGACATCGCGGCGACGGACATAGCGGGGATGGTGGAGTTTGCGAAGAAGCACGATATCGGCTATGCCGTCGTGGCTCCCGACGATCCGCTGGCGCTGGGTGCTGTGGACGCGCTGAGTGCGGCGGGTATACCGGCATTCGGACCTGACGCGAAGGCGGCGCGGATAGAGGCGAGCAAGGTCTTCTCCAAGGATCTCATGAAGAAGTACCATATACCGACGGCTTCCTACGAGGTATTTGACAGTGCCGAGTCAGCGCTGGAGTATATCAGAACCTGCCCGCTCCCGACGGTCATCAAGGCGGACGGACTGGCTCTGGGCAAGGGCGTGACGATAGCGCAGACACGCGAAGAGGCGGAGGCTGCGATACACGCGGTCATGGAGGAGCGGATATTCGGCGAGTCCGGCTCCCGCGTCGTGATAGAGGAGTTCCTGACCGGGCCGGAGGTGTCGGTGCTGAGCTTTACCGACGGCGAGACGCTGATACCTATGGTCTCCTCCATGGATCACAAGAGAGCGCATACCGGCGATGAGGGATCCAATACCGGCGGCATGGGTACGATCGCTCCCAATCCGTTCTATACCGACGAGATCGCACAGCGCTGCATGAAGGAGATATACATACCCACGATAGAGGCGATGAGAGCCGAGGGCTGCCCGTTCAGGGGATGTCTGTACTTCGGGCTGATGCTGACGAAAAAGGGACCCAAGGTGATCGAGTACAACTGCCGCTTCGGCGACCCGGAGACGCAGGTCGTGCTGCCCCTTTTAAGGAGCGATCTGCTGACGATAATGCGGGCGACGACCGACGGCACGCTGGCGCAGACTGCGGTGGAGTTTGCCGGCGGCGCGGCGTGCTGTGTGGTGATGGCATCTGACGGCTATCCCGCGAAGTACCAGACCGGATTTGAGATCACGATGAGCGAGGATGCGAGAGAGCATACCTATGTCGCGGGAGCAAAGCTCAAGGACGGCAGACTCCTGACGAGCGGAGGGCGGGTACTCGGCGTGACAGGCACGGGCAGGACGCTGAAAAAGGCGATAGATGCAGCATATGCGCGCGTGCAGGAGGTATCCTTCGGCAACGCGTACTATCGCAAGGATATCGGACGAAAGGCGCTGGAGCAGCTGGAGAGCGGCAGACATTGAGCACTGACACCACGGAGGCGGGCTATGGTACATAGAATATTTGTAGAGAAGAGAGCGGGGCTGGCGCCCGAGGCCGAGGGGATGCTCGCCACGTGCAGATCATTTCTGGGCATCGATACCATAAAATCGGTCAGGATCATCAACCGCTACGACATAGAGGGGATCGACGATGAGCTCTTCGAGTATGCCAAGCGGACGGTGCTGAGCGAGCCGCAGCTGGATATGGTCTATGAAGCGCCGATAGTGGAGGGCGCGAACGCGATATTTGCGGTGGAGGCTCTGCCGGGGCAGTTCGACCAGAGAGCAGACTCCGCGGCGCAGTGTATACAGCTACTGTCGGCGGGAGAGAGACCCGATGTGCGCACGGCGAAGCTCTATGTGCTGTACGGTGACGTCTCCGAGGCGGACATAGAGCGTATCAAGCGCTTTGTCATCAACCCCGTCGAGTCGCGAGAGGCATCGTTGGCGCTGCCCGAGACATTGAAGCAGCACTATGAGATGCCGGAGTCGGTAGAGACAGTGACAGGCTTTATGGCGATGTGCGAGGCAGAGCTTAAAGCCCTGCTGGAGCGTCTCGCGCTGGCGATGGATACAGACGATCTCATGTGCCTGCAGGAGTATTTCCGTGACACGGAGCACAGAGATCCTACGATCACGGAGATACGCGTAGTAGATACCTACTGGTCGGATCACTGCCGCCATACTACATTTTCAACGCATATAGACGAAGTGGAGATAGACGATCCCGAGATAAGGCGCTCCTACGAGGACTACCTGCGGCTGCGCGAGGAGGTCTACGGAGCAGGAGCCGCGGCGCGGCGCCCGAGGACGCTGATGGATCTGGCTACGATAGGTGCCAAGGTGCTAAAGAGGCGGGGTGAGCTGCCGGAGCTGGACGAGAGTGAGGAGATCAATGCCTGCTCCATCAGAGAGACCATAGATGTCGACGGGCAGCCGCAGGAGTGGCTCTTGATGTTCAAGAACGAGACGCACAACCATCCGACGGAGATAGAGCCCTTCGGCGGTGCGGCGACGTGTATAGGCGGGTGCATCAGAGATCCGCTCTCGGGTCGCGCCTATGTGCATCAGGCGATGCGCGTCACGGGCGGCGGCGATCCGAGGAAGTCTCTGGCGGACACGCTCCCGGGCAAGCTCCCGCAGAGGCAGATAGCGCAGACGGCAGCGGCGGGCTACTCCTCCTATGGCAACCAGATCGGTCTGGCTACGGGTCACGTAGCCGAGGTATATCACGAGGACTATATCGCCAAGCGGCTGGAGTGCGGCGTGGTGGTAGGAGCAGCGCCCCGGGAGAATGTAGTGCGCGAGACACCAGCTCCCGGAGATGTGGTCATACTCCTGGGCGGCAGGACGGGACGCGACGGCATAGGCGGAGCGACGGGCTCGTCCAAGAGCCATGATGCGAAGTCTCTCCAGACCATGGCGAGCGAGGTACAAAAGGGCAATGCGCCCGAGGAGCGCAAGATCCAGCGGCTGTTTCGCGACGGCGAGGTGACGCGCCTCATCAAGCGCTGCAACGACTTCGGAGCAGGCGGCGTGAGCGTAGCCATCGGCGAGCTGGCGGACGGTCTGGCGATAGATCTCGACGCTGTAAGGAAGAAATACGAGGGTCTGGACGGTACGGAGCTTGCCATCTCGGAGTCGCAGGAGAGGATGGCAGTCGTGGTAGCGCCACAGGACGAGGAACGCTTCATACAGGCGGCAGCGGCTGAAAATCTGGAGGCGTACAGAGTAGCGGTAGTTACGGCAGAGCCTCGGATGGTCATGACGTGGAGAGGCAGGAAGATCGCCGACCTGTCAAGGGAGTTTCTCTCGTCGAACGGGGCGGTAAAGCATGCGAGAGTAAAAATAGAGAAAACAGGCAGAGAGGATAAGGCGTGCAAAAACAAAAGGAGCGATGAAGCCCTCGGAGCTGAGAACGTCAACACATCGTGCATGATCGGAAACGATGCTGAGCCATGTGAGAACACCAAAGCAGGGAAACCAGTCGAAGCATCACGTGGTTACAAACTTCCCTTCTCAGACCTGCGCTCCATGGCGCAGAGCTTAAAGACTGCCTCCCGACGCGGACTGGCGGAGAGATTTGACGGAACGATAGGCGCGGGCAGCGTGCTGGCGAAGTTCGGCGGAAGCACGGGACGCTCTCCCGAGCAGGCGATGGCGGCGCTCTTTCCGGTGCTGCCGGGGCAGCATACGGACTCTGCGAGCGTCATGTCATGGGGCTTTGATCCCGATATGAGCAGCTTTGATCCGTACGAGGGCTCACACGCGGCGGTCTATACATCGGTAGCGAAGATAGTGGCGTCCGGCGCGGACTATCGCAAGGCTTATCTGACGATGCAGGAGTTCTTTGAAAAGCTCCGTGACGATCCGCGGCGCTGGGGCAAGCCATTTGCCGCGCTGCTGGGAGCGCTGGATGCGCAGATGGAGCTGGGCACGGCGGCGATAGGCGGCAAGGACTCCATGTCGGGGTCATTCAATGATATCGACGTGCCGCCGACCCTGATCTCATTTGCCATCGCACCGCTGCGGGCAGACGAGGTGATACCTAGCGCATTTGCGGGAGCGGGACATCCGGTATATCTGCTTGGATACGAGGGCGACCCGGAGAGCGTGAAGGAGGACTTTGAGCTGCTGCACGAGCTGGTGGTAAGAGGTAAGGTGCTGTCCGCGCGCGCCGTGGAGCACGGCATCGCCGAGGGCATCATGGACATGGCATTCGGCGAGGGGCTGGGGTTTGCGCAGGCAGCACAGCATGTAGATTACTACACGCCCATGCCCGGTGCGATCATCGCGGAGCTGACGGAGGATATGACGTCGGCAGATGCCAGCGGCAGTGCATCTCTGCCGATCCTGCTTGGCACTACCACTTCCGACGGCATGATCTCCATATCCGGCGAGAGCGTGAACATCGAGGAGCTCTACCGCCTCAACGAAAGCGTGCTGGAGGAGGTCTACCCGGTGCGTACAGCAGAGACGGGCAGGACGCAGACCTTCAGCTATGAGGCGGACGGACACAGGACGCGCAGCATCATCACGGCGAAGCCTAAGGTTCTGATACCTGTATTTCCGGGCACGAACTGCGAGTACGATACGGCGAGAGCCTTCATGGACGCGGGAGCGGACGCGCAGATACTGGTCATCAGAAATCACAGCAGCGAGGACGTGGCGGCGAGCGTAGAGGCGGCGGCGAGAGCGATAGGACAGTCGCAGATGATAGCCATACCGGGCGGCTTCTCAGGGGGAGACGAGCCGGATGGATCGGCGAAGTTCATCACGGCATTTTTCCGCAATCCCGATGTCAAGGACGCCGTGACACGGCTGCTGGCAGAGCGCGACGGGCTGATGTTGGGTATATGCAACGGATTTCAGGCGCTCATCAAGCTGGGACTGGTGCCGTACGGCAGGATCATAGATACGGATGAGGACTGCCCGACATTGACCTACAACACGATAGGACGCCATCAGAGCAGGCTCGTGCGCACGAGGATAGCATCAAATATGTCGCCTTGGCTGCGCTATGTGAAGACGGGCGAGATTTATACCGTCCCGGTATCGCACGGCGAGGGACGCTTCATCGCCTCAGAGGAGCTGATAAGGCATCTGGCATCTGACGGACAGATCGCGGCGCAGTACGTAGACCGTGACGGGCAGGCCTCCATGGAGACGGACTACAACCCGAACGGATCCATGTATGCGATAGAGGCGATCACCTCCCCGGACGGCAGAGTTCTGGGCAAGATGGGACACAGCGAGCGCAAGGCAAATGCCCTTTACAGGAATGTCCCCGGTGAGTATGATATGAAAATATTCGAGGCGGCAGTTACCTATTTTAAGGGCGTCTGAGCGGCAAAGCAGCAGGCTCAGAGGCTGCCGCACAGGCACCGTACGAGTGCCGGCACACGGCTCTTTCCGGAGATGGCAGGCGTGGGTGTCGGCACATGCTCAGCAGGACAGGAGACGACTATGGCACATTACTATCAGGAACCATCAAGAACATTCAGCGAGTATCTGCTCATCCCGGGATATACGTCACAGGACTGTATCCCGGACAAGGTATCGCTGAGGACACCGCTCGTGCGCTACAGGAAGGGTCAGGAGGAGTGTCCCGTCAGCCTGAACATCCCCATGGTATCGGCGATCATGCAGTCCGTGTCCAATGATACCCTCGCGGTAGCGCTGGCGAGAGAGGGCGGCATGTCATTTATCTACGGCTCGCAGAGCATCGAGTCGGAGGCGGAGATGATACGCCGGGTCAAGAACAAAAAGGCAGGCTTTGTAGTGAGCGGAGCCAATCTGACGCCGGACAACACTCTGGCGGACGTGCTGGCACTCAAGGAGAAGCTGGGATTTTCCACGGTAGCCGTCACCGAGGACGCGCAGCCTACCGGTAAACTGTTGGGCATAGTCTCCAGCCGTGACTATCGTGTGTCGCGTATGTCGCCTGATATGCGGGTCGCAGAGTTCATGACGCCCAGAGAAAAGCTCATCACCGCACCCGCGAGCACTACACTAAAGGAAGCAAATGACATAATCTGGGACAACAAGCTTAATTCACTCCCGATAGTTGACGAAAATGATCATTTGATGTATTTTGTATTCAGAAAGGACTATGCGGAGCACAAGGAATACCCTCTTTCACTCCAGGACGCCGAGAAGCGTTTTATGGTGGGAGCCGGTATCAATTCAAGGGATTACAAGGACAGGATCCCCGCATTGCTTGAAGCGGGGGCGGATGTACTGTGCATAGACTCCTCAGAGGGCTACAGCATCTGGCAGAAGCTCGTCATCGACTGGGTACGCGAGAATTACGGCGATTCGGTAAAAATCGGTGCGGGCAATGTCGTCAGCGCGGAGGGTTTCCGTTTTCTTGCGGAAAGCGGAGCAGACTTCGTCAAGGTAGGCATCGGAGGAGGATCTATCTGCATCACCCGCGAGACCAAGGGCATCGGACGCGGACAGGCTACGGCGCTGATCGATGTGGCGGCTGAGCGGGACAGATACTTCGAGGAGACCGGCATCTACGTGCCGATATGCTCGGACGGAGGCATAGTCCACGACTATCATATGACTCTGGCACTGGCCATGGGCGCGGACTTCATGATGCTCGGGCGGTATTTCGCAAGATTTGACGAAAGCCCGACCAACAAGGTCATGATCAACGGTCAGTACGTCAAGGAGTACTGGGGCGAGGGCTCGAACAGAGCGCGCAACTGGCAGAGATACGATCTGGGCGGCAAGGAAGGCCTCTCCTTTGAGGAGGGAGTGGACTCCTACGTCGCATATGCCGGACCGCTGCATGACAATGTAGCCAAGAGCCTTTACAAGGTCAAATCGACCATGTGCAACTGCGGAGTGACTACCATCGAGGATCTCCACGAAAAAGCCGTGATGACCGTTGTTTCCTCCACCAGCATCGTCGAGGGAGGGTACCACGATGTCATATTGCATTCGGGAACCTCGGATAGCCTTCGTTAAGATATTAACATAACAAAGCTATCCCATCTGTCCTTCCCCCGACAGAAGGGAGAAAGGAGACGGTATGGGGTTCAAGTCGGATATAGAAATCGCTCAGGAGGCAAGACCTCTTGATATCCGCGAGATTGTAAAGGAGGTAGGTCTCGATGAAAAGTATGTCGAGGTCTACGGGCGCTACAAGGCCAAGATTGATTACGGTGTTTTGAAAAAACCGGCCTGCGAGGGCGGTCTGGCAGAGAAACAGAACGGAAAGCTGATCCTGGTAACAGCCATATCGCCTACTCCGGCCGGAGAAGGCAAGACCACAACATCCGTGGGTCTGGCCGACGGACTTCGCAAGATAGGCAAAAAGTCTGTAGCGGCTCTCAGAGAGCCGTCCCTCGGCCCGGTATTCGGAGTCAAGGGAGGAGCTGCCGGAGGAGGCTATGCGCAGGTTATCCCCATGGAGGATATCAACCTGCATTTCACCGGAGATTTTCATGCGATCGGTGCAGCCAACAACCTTCTGGCAGCCATGCTGGACAATCACATACAGCAGGGCAACGAACTCGGTATAGATCCGAGACAGATCACCTGGAAGCGTGCTGTTGATATGAATGACCGTCAGCTCCGCATGATTGTGGACGGACTCGGAGGCAAGTCAAACGGAACACCCCGCGAGGATGGCTTTGATATCACGGTTGCATCGGAGGTTATGGCTGTGTTCTGCCTGGCCAACGATATCGTGGATCTGAAGAAGAGACTGGCACGCATCATCGTCGGCTACAATTACAAGGGACAGCCGGTGACCGCTCATGATCTCAAGGCTGAAGGAGCCATGACAGCGCTTCTCAAGGATGCCTTAAAGCCCAATCTTGTTCAGACGCTGGAGCATACGCCTGCATTTATCCACGGAGGCCCCTTTGCCAATATCGCACACGGCTGCAATTCTGTGCAGGCGACGAAGCTGGCACTCAAGCTGGGCGACTACGTAGTGACGGAGGCGGGCTTCGGAGCGGATCTGGGCGCAGAGAAGTTCCTCGACATCAAGTGCCGCGAAGAGGGCATCGAGCCGGATGCAGTCGTGATGGTGGCGACGGTGAGAGCGCTCAAGATGCACGGTGGCATGAAGAAGGACGAGCTGGGCACGGAAAATCTGGATGCGCTGAGCAAGGGCATGGAGAACCTCCTGCAGCATGTCGGCAATATCAGAAATGTATACGGTCTGCCCTGTGTGGTTGCTATCAACGCGTTCCCGACTGATACAGCGGCAGAGTTCGAGCTGGTACGCAAGGCATGCGAGGATATAGGTGTCAAGGCTGTCCTGTCCGAGGTATGGGCGAAGGGCGGCGAAGGCGGCAAGGCGCTGGCAGAGGAGGTAGTGAAGCTCTGCGATCAGCCGCATGAGTTCCATCACTCATATGAACTGGATCAGACCATAGAGGAGAAGATTGAGGCGATCGCAACCAAGATCTACCACGCGGACGGCGTGAACTACACGGACAATGCACTCAGGCAGCTCAAAAAGCTCCACAAGCTGGGATATGACAATGTACCCGTGTGCATGGCGAAGACGCAGTACTCATTCTCGGACGACCCGACGCTGATGGGCGCGCCCAAGAACTTCAAGATCACGGTAAGAAACGTCAAGATCTCCGCGGGAGCGGGCTTTATAGTAGCTCTGACGGGCGAGATCATGACCATGCCGGGTCTGCCCAAGGTACCGGCGGCGGAGAAGATAGACGTAGACGAGAACGGACGTATATCAGGGCTGTTCTGACGGGCGGAGATCGGAGCTAAGAGCTGAGAACTAAGAAATGAGAGCTGAGAACTAAGAGACAAGATATTAAGAGACAAGATATGAGAGATAACGGACGGCACCCGGCTTCGACCGGGTGCCGTCTTATCTCTTGACAGGTCTTAAAATCTCCTCATGCAAGCGAGCTGCATCGGAGGTTATTTATAGTAAGACTTGATAAAAGGGGCGGAGGGAAATATCATTAGTACATAGTCAAATTTTCACAAAATTGACAAAACGCTAAGAAAGGAAACATCTAAGATGTGGGCGGACAGTGCAATATCTAAGCTGGCAGATAAAACTACATATTGCCGTGATGATCTGGCTCGCATTTTATCAAGTGCGAAGCCGGATCTGAGTGACAGCGCATTTCGCTGGACTTTATATAACCTGTTGCGGGAAAAGAAGATTTTTAGGGTGGATTACGACACATATACTAAGATCGACACACAGGAACTGCCGCTGTACAGACCATATTATTCTGACAAGGCGATAACTGTGACAGAGACCTTGGTAAGGCGATTTCCGGAGATATCATTTGTGTTGTTTGAGAGTGTTCTTCTCAATGAATTTCTGAATCACCAGCTTGCTCAGAACACGATATATGTACAGGTAGAAAGAGATATTAGCTCATACATATTTGATGAACTGAGGGAAGAATATGCAGGGGATGTTTTATACAGGCCGGGCTCAAGAGAATTCGACAGATATTGGACAAGGGACTGCATCGTAGTGCTGAATCTGATCACCCAGGCTCCATTGTCGCAGGATGATCCGCATGAGATAACCATAGAGAAGATGCTTGTGGACATGGTGGCGGAGAGGAGTATAGCGGCAACATTCAGTCCTTCGGAGATTCCATCCGTGTACGAGGAAGTGATGAAGCGCTATAGAGTTGACAGACACAAACTGTACAGATATGCGGGACGAAGAGGTAAGACGGCTGAAATAAAAAAATACGCCGGTGAGGTGGAATAATGCTGTCAAAGGAAATGTATACAGAGAGATATGTTCAAGACCTTCATGAGCGTACTGGAAATGACCCCGCACTTTTGGAGAGAGTGATCTATGCATTTGGGCTGCTGGAGGCGATAAAGAAGGTTGGACTTCCGTTCTGTTTCAAGGGTGGAACTGCACTCATGCTCCTCCTGAACCGTCCAAGGCGCTTAAGTACAGATATTGATATTATCGTAGAGCCGGGGACGGACATAGATGAGTACATTCGCAGAGCGGGAGAGATTTTCCCATTTACTGACGTAGAGGAACATATCCGCATTGGAAGAAATGATATTGAGAAGCGGCATTTTCGTTTTAAATATCTTTCACCTAAGAGTGGTAGAGATGTTACTATATTGCTTGATGTGCTGCTTGAAAACATACAGTATGGATCAACGACGGATCGGCCTATAAGAAATGAACTCCTCCTTACAGAGGGAAGCGACCTGTCTGTAACTGTGCCGGATGTTGATGGCATTCTTGGAGACAAGCTTACAGCATTTGCCCCTCATACTACAGGCATACCTTTTGGTGTGAATAAGGAGTTGGAGATCATAAAGCAGTTGTTTGACTGCGGTTCGCTGTTTGAAGCCATGAGCAATTTCGGAGAGGTTCGGGACTCCTATGATAAGATCGTGCGACTGGAGCTGGGTTACAGAGGTCTTAAGCTCGCTCCCGATGAAGTATTGAGAGACACAATTGGTGGAAGCTTATGCATTGCCAGCAGAGGTCAGATAGGCAAAGCAGATTATCCATACTTCAAAGATGGTATCTCCAGAATACGAAACCATATACTCGGCGGTAAGTTCAGCGGAGAAATCGCGGGAGCGTATGCAAGCAGAGTTTTATATATAGCCTCTGCTTTATTGACAGGAAGTGAGTATGTCATAAGGATAGAAGACGCATCCGATTATTCAGGTCAGATGATAGAACTCCCAAAGCCTAAGAGTTTTTCGTATCTTCGCTTTGTGGATCCGGTTGCATATGGATATATCATTGAGACCGGAAAACTGCTGCAGGAAGCCGGAATTACCTTTTCTGAGTAGATAGGATTAGTGACAGATTCGGTGAAATGACAACAGTTGTTACAAAGAAAAACGGCTTTCTTTTGGAAACAGGAGGACATCAGATGGCGGCAAAGACCAATGCCAATATAGGCTTTGAGAAGCAGCTGTGGGACGCGGCAGGCGTCCTGTGGGGACATATACCGGCGGCGGAGTACAGAAAGGTCATCATCGGGCTGATATTCCTGCGCTATATCTCGGCGGCATTTGACAGACGCCATCAGGAACTCGTGGACGAGGGTGAGGGCTTTGAGGACGACCGCGACGCATATATGATGGACAATGTATTCTACGTGCCGGAGAGCGCGCGCTGGAGCACCATAGCCGCAGCCGCCCACACGCCGGAGATAGGTACGGTGATCGACGACGCCATGAGAGCCATCGAAGCCGAAAACAAAAGTCTAAAGGACGTGCTCCCGAAGAACTACGCCAGTCCCGACCTGGACAAGCTGGTGTTGGGCGATGTCGTAGACATCTTCACCAATCGGATAGACATGAGCGACACCGAGACCAGCGAGGATCTCCTCGGACGCACCTACGAGTACTGCATCGCGCAGTTCGCTGAGAAGGAGGGCGTAGGCGGCGGAGAGTTCTATACGCCCTCCAGCGTGGTCAGGACACTCGTATCCATACTCCGCCCCTTTGCAGACTGTCGCGTATACGACCCCTGCTGCGGATCCGGCGGCATGTTCGTCCAGAGCGCCCGGTTCATCAGGGCGCACTCCGGCAGACGCGGTGCCATCTCCGTCTACGGACAGGAGGCCAATGCCGACACGTGGAAGATGGCAAAGATGAATATGGCTATCCGAGGGATAGATGCGAACTTCGGTCCGCGTCAGGCGGATACGTTCACCAATGACCTGCATCCGACGCTGAAAGCAGATTTTATCCTCGCCAACCCTCCATTTAACTACCGTCCGTGGAATCAGGAAAAGCTCACGGGCGACGTGCGCTGGAAGTACGGTCTGCCGCCCGCCGGCAATGCCAACTATGCGTGGATACAGCATATGATCCACCATCTCGCACCGAAAGGCAAGATCGGTCTGGTGCTGGCAAACGGAGCACTATCCACGCAGACAGGCGGCGAGGGGGAGATCCGCAGGAGGATCATCGAGGACGACCTGATCGAGGGCATCATAGCCATGCCGACACAGCTTTTTTATAGCGTTACTATTCCTGTTACGCTGTGGTTTATCACGAAAGGAAAGCAGCAGAAAGGCAGGACGCTCTTTATCGATGCTCGAAACATGGGACACATGGTCGATAAAAAGCACAGGGATCTCTCCGAAGAGGATATACAGAAGCTGGCGGATACATTTGAGGCTTTTCAGAACGGAACGCTTGAGGATATCAAGGGATATTGCATGGTCGCGACCACGGAGGATATCGCCGGACAGGACTATATACTGACACCGGGGAGATACGTCGGCATCGAGGAGCAGGAGGATGACGGCGAACCGTTTGAGGAGAAAATGGCGCGGCTCACTTCGGAACTGTCCGATATGTTCGCCAAGTCCCATGAGCTGGAGGCGGAGATAAGGAAGAAGCTGGGGGCGGTGGGGTATGAAATATGATGCTGGCTCGGATGATAGAAAATGCGTGAAATAGAGCGGAGAGATGATGGGTAATTGGAAAACTTGTACCATAGGCGGCTTAGGGACAGTCGTAGGCGGCGCAACACCTTCAACTAAAAAGGCGGAAAACTACGAAGGCGGCACTATTTCGTGGATTACGCCGAAAGATTTAGCGGGCTTTTCGGGTCGATTTATCTCTCATGGTGAAAGAAACATCACGGAACAAGGATTGAAAAGCTGCTCCACACAGCTTATGCCTGCTCATACAGTACTGTTTTCATCAAGAGCACCCATCGGCTATATCGCTATTGCCGAGCAAGAAGTTTGTACCAATCAGGGATTTAAGAGCGTTGTTCCAAACGAAAATACAGATTATATGTTTCTGTATTACTTGTTGAAGTACAACAAGGACAAAATCGAAAATCTCGGCAGCGGTACGACTTTCAAGGAAGTTTCCAAAAGTACGATGCGTGGAATTGAAGTATCTGTGCCTGAAACAATAGAGGAGCAGCGCAAAATTGCCGCTGTTCTGTCTGCGTTTGATGAAAAAATTGAACTAAACAACAAGATAAACGAGAATTTATCTGACCTTTTGCAATCAATATATCAAAAACAATTTGGCGATGTCAGCTTGGTTCCAAATCACGGAATCCTTTCAGATATATGCTCGTACTCAAGAGATAAAGTCGCGGTCTCCGAACTAAATGTCAGTACCTACTTCTCAACGGAGAATATGCTGTCGGGAAAAGTTGGTTCAACTGAAGCTACAAGCCTCCCAACAACATCACAGACCACCGCCTGTCATAGGGGTGATACTTTGGTTTCTAACATACGCCCTTACTTTAAGAAGATTGTCTACTGTGAGGACAGGTGTGGCTGCTCAACCGATGTTCTTTGCTTCACGCCGAATCAACCGCAATACTCGGCATACCTA
>CAVJQN010000054.1:0-10040 GCA_963651635.1 Agathobacter sp. | reverse complement strand
TATATGATGAGCGGCGCGTGTCCTTGCCGAGGATGATGCGCGCGCGTCCGTCCCTCCTGTCACGCTCCCTGAGCCTGTTATAGTACCAGCCCAGAAAACGCCCTATCCTGTATGCATGCTCCGGCGTCAGCTCCCTGTTTGCCTCACCGCGGAAGCCGTCCGTCCCGAAATATCTTCCCATCCCTGCTCCATTCTTGTATATGACCTGACTACTCCACCGTGACGCTCTTTGCAAGATTTCTCGGCTTATCTACATCAAGTCCCTTTATCAGCGCCGCATAGTATCCCAGCAGCTGCAGCGGCACTACCGCCAGCGAGCCTATGAAATGCGGATCGATCTTCGGGATATAGACTACAAAGTCAGCCGCGTCCTCCATGTCGAAGTGACCGTTGGATGTCAGTCCCATCAGGTATGCACCGCGGCTGCGGCATTCTGCCATATTGGACAGTGTCTTCTCGTAGAGCTCGTCCTGAGTAGCTACGGCTATGACGGTCGTCTCGTCCTCCAGCAGCGATATCGTACCGTGCTTGAGCTCGCCCGCGGCATATGCCTCGCTGTGGATATAGGATATCTCCTTCATCTTCAGGCTACCCTCCAGAGATATCGCGTAGTCTATGCCTCGCCCTATGAAAAATACGTCATGCACATATGCGAGCCTCGATGCGAACCACTGCAGGCGCTCCTTCTCCTCTATGATGGCGGCGATCTTGTCCGGGATCGTCAATATCTCGCTGATATACTCCAGATATTTCTCCTCGGAGAGCGCACCGCGCACGAGACCGAACTGCAGCGCTATCATATATGTCGATACAAGCTGCGTCGAGTATGCCTTCGTCGTCGCGACCGCTATCTCCGGTCCTGCCTGCGTATAAAATACCAGATCCGCCTCTCTTGCTATGGACGATCCGACGACATTGACTATCGCCAGCGTTTTCAGACCGTTGTTTTTTGCCTCTCTGAGAGCCGCCAGCGAATCAGCCGTCTCGCCCGACTGGGATATGATGACCACCAGCGTCTTGGGATCAAGCACCGGTCTTCTGTACCGAAATTCCGATGCCAGCTCCACTCTCACCGGGATCCTCGCCAGATCCTCTATCACGTACTGCGCCGCCATGCCCACATGCCATGCCGAGCCGCATGCGACAAAGCATATGCCGGAGATATCCCTGATCTCCTCGGGCGTGATGCCCATAGCGCCGAGATCCATTCGTCCGTCCTTTATGACCTGCCCCAGCGTATCTCTGATGGCTCTGGGCTGCTCATGTATCTCCTTCATCATGAAGTGCTCAAAGCCGTCCTTCTCAGCCGCCTCTGCGGTCATATTGACCTCGACAGGCTCTTTCTCGAAGGCGTCGCCGTTGAGGTCGTAGAATACAGCTCCGTCGGGCGTCAGCTTCGCCATCTCGAGATTATTTATATAGCACACACGTCTGGTATGCTTGAGTATAGCCGGGACATCGGATGCCGCAAATGTCTCTCCCTCTCCCAGTCCTACTATCAGCGGGCTGTCCTTGCGCGCTACCCAGACCTCGCCGGGATGGTCAAGGAACATCATCGCCAGCGCATATGACCCGCGGACACGCACCATCGTCTTGGCAATGGCGTCCACCGGACCTATCTTGTATTTCTTATAGTAGTAGTCCACCAGCTTGATCATGACCTCAGTATCGGTATCGCTGTAGAACTTGTAGCCATGACCCTCGAGCTTCTCCCTGAGCTCCTGATAGTTCTCGATGATGCCGTTGTGGACTCCCGCGACCTCGCAGCTCACATTGCCCGAGCCGGAGCCCTTCACGCAACCGGAGACATGCGGATGCGCATTTATCTCCGTAGGAGCTCCGTGCGTCGCCCATCTCGTATGACCGATGCCGCATACACCGTGTACGGCATGACCGTCGTCGGTCTTTTCAGCCAGATTTTTGAGCTTTCCGACCGCCTTCACCACCTGAAATGCGTTATTTTCGCCATCATATACTGCAAGCCCCGCAGAGTCATATCCTCTGTACTCCAGCTTGCTCAGTCCGTCCAGTATGATCGGAGCCGCCTGCTCAGATCCTGTATATCCCACTATTCCGCACATAGTCTGCTGCGTCCTTTCTGCGTCTTAC
This sequence comes from Agathobacter sp., assembly GCA_963651635.1. Classification (GTDB taxonomy): domain Bacteria; phylum Bacillota; class Clostridia; order Lachnospirales; family Lachnospiraceae; genus Darwinimomas. Next base: position 7,931 of record CAVJQN010000054.1, on the reverse strand, counting down.
CTGCTGTATCCGGGCTGCCGTGATATCTAAAGCTGATACAGCTTACTACACGCATAGCGCTCCCGCGTTTACGCTCCGCTCTGTATCATCACACGCCCATGTCAGCCGATTGCTCCTCAAATGCAATCTCCTCGACCCTGTCGATCGCAACGTCTCCCATGAATATCCTCGCGACCGCATCAAAGCTCCCTGTTCTCTCGGTCACATATACCGTCACGCCTCCGCGTGCGCCGTCCGCGCAGCACATATCATGCTCCTGCAGATAGCATTTGAGCATATCAGCGGCTTCCTTGCCCGATTCGATCAGCTCCGCGTCTCCGATATGCGCTCTGATGGCATCCTTTATGATGGGGAAATGCGTGCATCCCAGGATATATGTATCCGCCTCAAAGGGAATGACTGCGGCCAGATAGTCCTTGATGATCTCGTTGAGCGCGACATTGTCCCGTCCCACATATCCGTTCTCGACCAGTGTGACCAGCAGCGGACATGCCTTTTCTATATAGTCGATATGCGGATCTATCTCCAGCAGCTTTTTCACATATGACCTGCTGCGGATGGTCGCCGAGGTGGCAAGTATGGCGACGCGCCTGTTCTCGGTGATTCCTGCCGCCTTCATCGCCGATGCGTCTATCACTCCCATCACCGGGATATCATCTCCCGCACACTCACGAACCTGCTCCATCGCCGTCGAGCTGACCGTCCCGCAGGCTATGAGTATCGCCTTGACCTGTCTGCCCAGCAGAAATCCTGTATCCTGCACGGCATATTTTTGTATATTCCTGTCTGATCTCGTCCCGTACGGAGAGCGCGCCGTATCTCCCAGATATACGATCTGCTCATCAGGCATGATCTTCCTGAGCTCCTTGACCGCCGTCAGTCCCCCGAGTCCCGAATCAAACACTCCTATCGGTCTGTTGTCCAAAGGAATATTCCCTCCTTCACATTCCGCTAAATGATACCATATACCGCATGTGTTTTCAAAATATCTTTATTTTTCGGCGGTTCATGGTAATATAGCTTTGCTGTTGAAGGGGCAGCCATTTTATGAATATTTCAGATGCATCTGACTTACGATACCAGCCGCTCACGTGCAGGGATCTGCCGACATTTGCCCGGCTCTACGATCAGCGGCACAATCTCTGCTGTGAGAGCTCGGTGCTCGACGGCTTCATGTGGCGGCGTGCGGGACATACCGTCTGGACGATTGTCAATGACGAATGTCTGCTGATGATTGAAAGGATCGGAGATACCTCATATGCCGGAAGTCTCCCGTTCTGTCCCGAGGATAAGCTGGGAGAGTATTTCCTGCTCCAGCAAAGATATTTCAACGAGGTACTGCACCATCCTCACCAGATACTCTATGCCGACGAGGCGGGCAAGAACGTGCTGGAGAGCGCCGGTCTGCTGGACGGCTACGAGGTGACCGAGCGCGCCAATCTCGCCGACTATCTCTACGATGCCGAGGCGCTGCGTACACTCGCCGGACGCAAACTGTCCAAAAAGCGCAACCATATCCACAAATTTGAAGCAGAGTACGGCGGCAGATGGGAATACTGCACGCTTACGGCGGCAGATAAGGACGAGGTGCTCGCTCTCTTTGACGAGTGGGCGCAGGCGACAGCCGAGGCTGACCGCGAGGCGGCAGAGGCACAAGGAACAGCCACAGATAATGCTCCAGACGAAAGTACCATATCCACTGCGAGTTCAAACGTCGGCACGGCAGTGTCCTCAGCCCCGGATGCATATACTGCATCCCCCGCCGGTACGGATCCACAGTGCCGCGGCGATGCTCACGATCCCGAGGGAGAAGAATATATCAATATGGAATACAACCGCTTCGACCGCTACGGCAACGTGGAGCTGGAACTGGAGCATGATGTGATAGTCGATCTGTTTGACTGCCCGGAGTATCTGGGGATTGTCAGGGCAGGCGGCATCAGGATCGACGGACGGCTGCGTGCCTTCTCCATCGGATGCTATAATGCATTTGACAAAATGGCGATCATCAATATCGAAAAGGCCATCGGCTCGGTCAACGGACTGTATCCCGTACTCAGTCAGCAGTTTTTGCTGCATGAATTTCCCGATGCTGTACTGGTCAACCGCGAGGACGACGCGGGCGATCCCGGACTGCGCCAGTCCAAGCTCTCCTACTTCCCGTCGGGATATGCGCGCAAGTATCTTATCACACAGAGGGATTTCTCGTGATTTGATATCGATTCCATACTTTACGAGTTTGCCGTCATTTCGACAGACAGTATGTCTCATGTGCTGTTCTTCGGGAAAGACGAACGGAGTGCCATATGTGCAGATTTCTCAAAAAGGATGAATATATAAAGACCCGCCCTCTCTCCGAGCTCTGCTTCGGCAATGAGGACGGATTTCTCGATGATTATTACGCTCCCGGCGGGCTGATATCCCACGGAAGGATCGCTGTATACGAGGATAAAGGAGCTATCCGCTCCATGATACATATAGTTCCGATGCTCATGACATCAGACGGGCAGACCGTACCTGCCAGCTATCTGCTGTGTGTAGCTACAGACCCCGACTTCCGTCATCGCGGATACATGGACAGTATCTTTGATATGATACTCCCCGTGCTGGAGAGAGAGGGCGACGCATATGCATTCCTGTGTCCCGTAGATACAGCTATCTACCGGCATCTAGGCTTCACGCATGACTGGATATTTGATCCTGTATATGCCGATCTGCTGCTCGCCGATGACGGACTTACCGTATGCAGCGCCAAGCTGCTGAACGCAGAGAGCTTTTCTGCGCCGACGCAGCTTCGTGTGAAGCTCTCAGACCCGAGTATTCAAAGCACTTTCTGACAGGCATGCACATGGCAATACTGTCTGAAAATATACACATGAAGCTGTATTGCCTATATATAACTTTTCTGAACGGCATCTGTGTGTGATCCATCCGATAAAGCACCTCCATCGTCCCTTTATACAGAACATCATCAAAACAAAAAAGCAAGCCGACCGGAGAACCGATCTGCTTGCTTTTATTTCATATACGTTTTACAGGGAGCCTTGCGGCTCCCCTGCATGAATCATCCCTCGATCATGATGGTCTTCTTCTCGGGCAGCTTTGCTGTCTTCTTCGGGATATCCAGCTTGAGCACACCATCCTCGAACTTCGCCTTTACATCCTCGTGCTCCACGCCGTCGCCTACATAGAACGTACGCTGCATAGCGCCTGAGTAACGCTCCTGTCTGATGACTCTGCCGTCCTTCTTCTCTTCCTTGTCCAGACCCTTGACCGCACTGATGGTCAGATATCCGTTCTCCAGATTCAGGCTGATCTGATCCTTCTTGAAGCCGGGCAGATCCACCTCTACCTCGTAGCCGCCCTCGGTCTCGCGTACATCCGTCTTCATGACACGTCCTGCGTTCTTGCCGTAGAGCTGCTTGTCAACATCGTTTCTTCTTGAAAAATCATCCATCCAATCATCAAAGAAATTATCTGAGAAAATACTGGGCATCAACATAATTCACTCCTCCTTTATGTGTAACATCCGTTTTTATTTATGATCCTGAACTCGGGAAACATCGAACTCTGTAATTTCTTTCTCTGTTCTCTTTGTTCTATTTGTATTATAACAAGCAATTGTTTAATGTCAAGAAGTTTTTTGTTTTTTTATGACAAAGGAGAGCGCTTTCGCGCTCTCCTAAACTTTACTTCACCATCACCCCGTTGACCTCGACCTGCTCTCCGTCGGTATCTATGACTATGCATTTCCTGCCGTCTATGACCTGCTCGCTTATCAGATATGCCTTGTCCGCCGCTGCCTTTATACACACGGAGTCCGTCTTTACCTCAAATGTCTTTTTCGATACAACATTGTCCAGCAGTATCGGGCTCTCGCGGGTCATGTCGGTATAGACATTTACAAAATCATCCAGCCGCTCCTGACTGATATCCATATCCTTCATGAGATATTTCAGCTCCCCGGCTCCGATCTCGACGATCTCCCGGCTCTCCTCGGTCTCCTCCTTCATCTGCACGAGATTTTCACTGATATCCCGCACAGCCTCCAGCCCCAGCTCATCGCCCAGCTCCGTCTCCAGAACCGATGCAAATGTATTCTTCTGCTCGCATGCCGGAAGCGGCGCCGTACACCCGAAGAGACTCTGCAACATCTCCCCGCGCAGATCCTTGACATCCTTTGAGTAGAGCAGCATGGCATGTATATCCGTCGATCTGTCGTTAAATGCAGGAAAGAGCCATGCATATGCCGGCATTCCCACTACCCAGTCGCGTATACGATGCGAAAAATCGCGGCTTTCCTCGTTGTAGCTCAGAGCCGGCTTTGACAGCTCCACCGGACAGATCACGCACTGCACGAACCGGTATACCTCATCCGACGCATCCTCCATCGTGATATCGTCGCTCCCTTTGCCGGGGATATCATATGCAGCGCAGCTGAGCAGTATCAGGTAGTTCCCGCTTATCTCAAAGCCGCCTATGACGGCATCGTAAAAGTCCTCCAGCACACCGTCATCCTCCAGCTGCGTATCCCTTAGGCGCATGAGCCTTTCATGCATGCTCCCCGCGCCCTCCGCAGACAGCGGATATTCCACATTGACGATGCTGCGGCCTATACTGCCGCTGATACCCTTCTTTAGTATCTCCAGATACTTAAATACATCCTCCTCGTCCAGAGCAAGGAGCATCTCCTTAAATACAGCCTTTTTGTGCTTGTCCGCATCCACATAGCATCCGGCGATGCGGCTGACAGCGCTAGATTCCGGCTTGTAGAGACGCCTCAGTTCCGACAGTTCCTTCTTGTTCATAAAAACCTCTTGTTATCAGGCCTTAGCTATGGACTTGGCGAGCGCCGCCGCATTGGGAGTGAACTCTCTGTCATCCCCGACCTTGACTCTCGGTCCGAAGCTCCGGATCATCATGATATAGTTAGCTACCTGCTTTTGCTTTTGGTTGCCCCTGTTTAGATACTCTTCCGGATGATTCGCGATGTTCTGAAGCTGCGGCACGTCCATGGCGATCGCATTCTTTTTGATGCCGCCTATCAGCGCCTTTGCCAGCCTTCCGGCTATATAGTCAAAGCATCCGTTTTCACTGGTAAAGCCCAGCAGACCGACAGCCTCCTCACGAACGTACTCCTTGAGCTGATCTTCCGGAAGGTCTGCGGCATTTTCATCATATCTTATGACTGCCTCGACCAGCTTATCTATGCCGATATAATCATCGATCATGGCACGTCTTCTCTTACGGTTCTTTGCATATCCGACTATAGTATTGACCATAGACAGTCCGCCTCCCAGCAGCATGAGGACCGCGCCCAGCGGAGCCCCTGCCACCGACATGCTGAGTATGCCTCCGATCATGAACATCGCGCCCGAGACTGTCTGTGAAACTCCCGAACGGACATTATGACTTGCCTTGCTCCGAGCCGCCGCATTTGCTGTATTTATTATCTGCGCCTCTCTTTGCATCTCGGGCGTGGCATTTTCAGCGCGTCCGTTCTGTACGCTCTGCTCCACCCAGTTGCTGATCGCGTTGAGCTTCTGATTCGCAGTCCTTCCGGAGTGGATCGATACGGCTCCCAGAGCTATATTTATCGCACCTCCCACTACTCCCGCCACTGCTGCCGCAGAGGAGAGATTGGCTATGGCCTGAGGAGACACGGCTCCCTTGAGTATGGTATTCCAGACCACCGTGTCCGTCATGGCATCCTTGGAGGCCGAAACCAGAAGACCCAGCTGACTGGTGACATACTTGGCGATATCACCGGCACTTCCCTTCTTAAATGTCGCGCCTATATTGCGCAGTCCCGAGGCAAATGTGATCAGTGCCATGATGCCGCCGATCGTGGAAAAGGTTCCCGTTCCGATACCCTCTATGGTAGGGAATACGCCCTCTATCCTCCATCCCCACTGGCTCGCCATGGATGAGGAGAGATTCTTTCCGAAATCCTGATTGCCCCAGTTCCAGCCTCCCGGCTGTGACCACATATCAGGATTGAACGCCATGCCGATATTTCTGGTCTTATCAACCAGCGTGGCCGATTGGGACGCGATGATTCCGACAGATGCCCAGTTCTTTTTGCTGACTATGCCGGAGGCTGCTCTCTCCCACTTACGGCCGGTTACGGAGGTGGTTGGAGTGCCTTGATCCCTGATGGCAGACATCGTGGCAGCATCACCCGGCAGCTCCAGCGCTACAGGCTCAGGATAGTTCAGCAGGAGATTGTTGTCCGCAACGATAAGTCTTTTTAATGCACGCTCGTACGCCTTGGCAAGTCCCTCCAGCTCGTTTCTGTCCTGCTGCGACTGCTGCTCATCCGGAAGCGACCCTTTCGCCTTCCACGCTGCTATATATTCCCTGCCGATAGCCATGGCATTAGTAAATGCGTCATTGCGGTCCTGTACCAGACCGGCGTCGGGCTGCCGCGGCGGCTGTGCCTGCTCCGGTTGCTCCTGCGGCTGCGGTGCCGGCTGCTGAGGCGCCGGCACAGGCTGCGATGATGACGACGATTGAGACGGTTTTACATTCTTTATCACATTGTCAGACACGCCCGACAGGATACTTACATCCTTGTCATCAAGGTCCTGTTCTTTATCATCATCATATAGACCTGCCAGCTTGCTGTCATAATAGGATGAGTCATCTTTGTTAAATATTCTTGAATCTTCGCTTTTATTATCTTCCTCCGGCTCCTCGCTGACATCCTCCTGTCTCACAACCTGCTGCCGGACAGGTCTGGTTTTTTTGATTACCTCTGCACCCTTCATGAATTTGCCGGATTCTATCAAATCGGGGCTCAGGCTATTGACCTTGCCCGGCACAAGGCGCTCATCCTTCCCGTCCTCTTCATACGGATCTCGATCAACCTGTGGTTGTACAGTCGGTGCCTTTGACTGGGCGGGGACCGGATTCGGAGCCGAGACCTTTGACTGAGCCTGCCGCTGCGCACCTGACTGCTGATTGCCGCCTGACTGCTGATTTAGACCAAAAAGATCACCTGCCTCCTGTGCGAACGAATCATCGAACCTGTTCGCATTTGGCTCATCATCTATTTCGCTTAAAAAGCTTACGTCGTTCTGCGGTTCTTCTGCCAGATCGGATACGTCCAGTATATTCTGATCCCCTATGACATCCAGTGCCCTGTTGGCATCGCGATTAGGCAGAAGATTACCTGCCATTGCTCTCACAGCCCTCGCCGGCTCGGCCGCAGGCTGAGCAAGCAGTCCGCTTGCGAACATGAACCGGAGCTTGTCGCGGCAGTCCGTCGCTACCTGCGCCGCCTTGGACAGATAGCTCCAGTGAACAGCGCCGATAAACAGGCGTCCGAAGATATTGTATGACTTTCGTTTAATAACCTCTTTGAATTTTCTGACATCCGGTGTATATGTCTGGGACTGAATAATATGTCTTTCACCGGGACTGTCATATACATTCTTTTCCACCAGATAGTATATCAGGAGCCGCTCTCTGGCAGATCGCTGGAGCAGTCCGTCCAGCAGTGTGATTTTATCGCGGCTCCTTCTGGCGCAGTTCTGATACAAGAACTTTGCTATCTCCGAAAGACCCGACTTCTGTGCCTCAGTCAGGCCGTCGTCCATCCCTGCCTCTCCGGCGGCGCTTTTACGTGCATCAGCCTTTTCCAGATCACCGATGAGAGCACCTCTGTCTGCCCGCACGGCTTGCAGATTGTCGCGGTTTTCCGGAGTCTCATCTCCGCCGGGCTGGACGATTGCAAAGTAGTCATTGATCATTTTTTTAGTATCACCGGAAAAAAGCCGGTCCAGATCATTATTTATGATGCCTACTCGTGTCGCCGTGCCCTCGATCTGAGCGTCACTGACCTCGCCCTGTGCCGGTGCATTGCCCTGTGCACCCGGATTTTCTGGAGCGACCTGCTCACCGGCGCCGTTTGGATTGGGCTGTATTTC
>CAVJQN010000053.1:0-10426 GCA_963651635.1 Agathobacter sp. | reverse complement strand
TGTGTCATCATAGTAGCATCCTGCAGATAGGATTTCAAGGATGCGTTTATGAGTTTTTTAAAAACTCTTGACAGGATATTTTGAATGTCGTACTCTCTCTGTAATCACAGGGCACATGAGAGCAGCATCACAAACCCGGTGATCTGCAGCATGACAATACCCAACCACGGAGGATATCAGCCATGACCTATACACTGGAACTGCGAGATCCCGTGAGCGCGGGAACTCACTTTATGGCAGCCGCCGCATCACTGGCGGCGATGCCTTTTCTGATATGCAAAAAGGTACTGTGCCATGCGGGCGTGCGCAGTATAGCAGGTGCTGTCATATTTTCCCTGAGCATGGTTCTTTTATATACGGCCAGCGGTATCTACCATACCGTGATGCTGCCGGAGAAGGATCGCATGGTCTATAAAAAGATCGACCATCTCATGATATTCATACTCATCGCGGGCTCATATACGCCCATATGCCTGACGATACTCCACGGACACGGGGGCGGCATACTGCTCATATGTATATGGGCTATCGCCCTCGCCGGCATGATATTCAAGCTGTTCTGGGTGACATGCCCCAGATGGGTATCATCGGTGATATATATCACGATGGGGTGGCTGGTCGCATTTGCCATGCGCCCGCTCTTTGCATATACGCCGTTGCCCGGCTTCGTGCTGCTGGTGACAGGCGGCGTCATCTATACCGTCGGCGGCGTGATATACGCTCTCAAGCTCTCGCCGTTCAACGGACGTCACCCGTATTTCGGTTCGCATGAGATATTTCACGTGCTGATCATGGTCGGCAATCTGCTTCATTTCATCATGGTATATATGTACTGCTGAGCGAGACACTAAAAAGCCCTGCCGCATCCCGGGCAGGGTCTTGTCGTGCACTGCATCGCAGCAATCAGGATATCACTCTACTATATCAACTCAGATGCGCTGCACCCTCAGTTTGAGGCTCACCTCGTTATTTTCGATGACATGCCTCTTGATCGCCTCATATGTCTCCTCCGACAGGGTATGCTCCATCCTGCATGCATCCTCCAGCGCTGTCTCCTTATCAACTCCCAGATGCACCAGCCAGTTCGAGATCAGCTCATGCCTCTCCAGTATATTCTCAGCTATACGTCGGCCCGACTCCGTGAGCGTGATATACTTGGACTTGTCCATGTCGATATATCCCTTGGTTCGCAGATTCTTCATACTCACCGACACGCTGGCCTTGGTGAAGTTCATCTCCTCCGCTATATCTATGCTCCGAACCTCCGGCAGTCTCCTGCTCAGAACCAGTATCGTCTCGAGATAGTCCTCGACTGATCTATTTTCCGACATCGTATCCGACACCTCCGTCATCATATCCGCTGCCTTCCGGCAGTACGGTAGGTTAGCACCGACTTACTATGTCTAGTTTATAGCATTTGCCGGCAAATCACGCAAGCTTCTGACCGCATTTCGGGCAATATTCAAAGTCTTCATCCGTCCGATATCCGCAAGACGGGCACACCTTTGTACGCGTGACGCCCCCGCGGCTGACTACGGTGATGTCCGCAGGCTCTATATCGACTGCCTCGCCCCTCTCTATGCGTCTGCCCTTCTCGGGATCCAGACTGTATACGGTGCCGCAGCAGCTCATCTGCACGTAGTAGCGCCGATTCCACCTGAACACGGGTATAAAAAAGAGAGACAGCACGGTATATGTCATAAATACCGCATACCGCCCGTATCTGCCGCATACATCGCATACGACCATCCTGTTGTATTCGAGATCCCTGCGTCCCTCGGTGATGCCCATCATGAAAAACATCGCACAACCCTCCCTGTCTGCTGTCAGTCTATATCCTCATCGCGTCCTTCAGCGGCGCTGATATGCGCTTGTAGAGCAGAAAGGTCACCAGCGATGTCACACCATGCTTGAACAGATTAAATGGGAATACGCCGAATATCATCATCGTCAGATTGTCCTTGATAAGCGGATTCACCTTGCTCCCCATACCTATGATAACATCCATGGACAGTCCGTACAGTCGTGAGTAAAGCGGAAACATCACCCATGCATTCATGAATATCTGCACTATGCTGACGCTCAGCGTCGAGATGATAAGCGCCTTCACCGCAGTTTTTTTTGTTTTATTTCTCATGTAGATCATCGCAGCGCACAGCACATATATACAGCTCCCCGCCACATTGGACAGCTCACCCACGAAAGCCGTATTGGTTCCCCGCATGAGGAGCTTGAGCAGATTTTTGACAATCACCACCAGACATCCGTCCGCCGGGCCGAGCAGAAAGCCCGCCAGCAGCGCCGGAAGCTCCGATATATCAAACTTCATAAAGGACGGTGCAAACGGAAGCGAGACCTCAAACATCTGCAGCACCGTAGAGAGCGCGCCCAACATTCCGACAAAAGCGACCACACGCACGTTGATCTTCTTTGCCTTCTCTGCCGCCTCTGCTTTGTTCATTTTCTCCGGCTTCATCATCTCGTCTGTCCTCATGATTTCCGTTGTGTTCATCGCTTTACCTGCTTTCATCAGTTCTTTTGACCTTATCCTTCAGCCTACCCGCGCCATGTTCCCTGCCGCATAAAACAAGCCCTGAACAGATCAGTGTTCAGGGCTTGAAGACATCATATATACGGTAACTGCTCACATACATCCGATATCCATGTATGCCGCTGTCACGTTCGCATCTTCTTTCATCCGGACTATCACCGTTGGTACCGGGTTCTCACCGGTTCATGCCTGTCGCTCGCGGACTCATCCTGCTCGTCGCGCCATGCGCCTGTGCGCACCGCTTCGGAAGATATACCGCCAGTAGAGAATCTCACTCTGCCCTGAAGACAGCATCTATTCTAAGCGCTGCGGGGCTTTGTGTCTATCCTTTTTTGTTTTAAGGCAATGCCTCAAATCCAGTTTGCAGATCGGCGAGGATATCGTCGATGTGCTCTGTGCCGATGGACAGGCGGATCGTGTTCTGGCGGATGCCCTGATCCGCCAGCTCCTCGGGAGTGAGCTGGCTGTGCGTCGTCGTCGCGGGATGGATGACGAGGCTCTTGACATCGGCTACATTGGCCAGCAGCGAGAATATCTTGAGAGCGTCGATGAATCTGCACGCCTCCTCTCTGCCGCCCTTGATCTCAAATGTGAAGATCGAGCCGCCTCCGTTCGGGAAATACTTCTCATAGAGCGCATGATCCGGATGCTCCGGCAGTGAGGGATGGTTCACCTTCTCCACCTGCGGATGCTTTGACAGAAACTCCACTACCTTCTTTGTATTCTCGACATGGCGCTCCACGCGCAGCGACAGCGTCTCGATGCCCTGCAGCAGCAGCCATGCGGCAAACGGCGATATAGTCGCGCCCATATCGCGCAGCAGTATGGCTCTGACATATGTGACAAATGCAGCCGGTCCCGCCGCGTCTACAAAGGATATGCCGTGATAGCTCGGATTGGCGTCTGCTATCGCCGGATATCTGCCGCTCGCCTTCCAGTCAAACCTGCCCGAGTCTACTATGATGCCGCCCAGCGTAGTACCGTGTCCGCCGAGGAACTTCGTCGCTGAGTGAACCACAATATCCGCTCCGTGCTCTATCGGACGGATGAGATAGGGCGTGCCGAAGGTGTTGTCCACCACCAGCGGGATGCCGTGCTTATGCGCCAGTGCCGCCAGCGCGTCGATATCCGGGATATCGCAGTTCGGATTGCCCAGTGTCTCGATATATATAGCTCTCGTGTTGTCCTTTATAGCCGCCTCTGTCTCTGCGAGGTCATGGATATTGACAAATGTAGCCGTGATGCCGAAGCTCGGCAGCGTATGCTCCAGCAGGTTGTAGCTGCCGCCGTATATGGTCTTCTGTGCTACGAAATGTCCGCCGTCCTGCCCCAGTGCCTGCAGCGTATATGTGATGGCAGCCGCGCCTGACGCCAGTGCCAGCGCCGCTACTCCGCCCTCCAGCGCCGCTACGCGCTTTTCAAGCACATCCTGCGTAGAGTTCGTGAGACGCCCGTAGATATTGCCCGCATCACTCAGATCAAACCTCGCCGCCGCGTGCTCGCAGTTGCGGAACACGTAGGAGGTCGTCGCATAGATCGGGACGGCACGGGCATCTGTAGCCGGGTCGGGAGCTTCCTGACCTACATGGAGCTGGAGAGTTTCGAATTTGTAGTCAGACATGTTTGTGGTTTCCTTTCTTTTCTTTATTGCAGGCAGGCATATGGCGATCGCCGCAGAAGATACGACGCACGAATCGGCGCATCTATTTACCTACCGGATTGGTTGGGTATTGGTATACCACACCGCATGAGATGCGTCAATCACTTCCCGTAATGCTTTGCCACATCCTTGAGATACTTGATAATCGGCAGGTGCTGCGGACATACGCCCTCGCATTGTCCACATTCCACACAGTCGCTTGCCTTTCCTGCGTTTTTGGCTGTCAGCTCGTAGTTGGTAAAGTTAACCGTCCAGCCCTTCTCCTTCAGATCCTCGCGCATATCCTCGTTATACAGCGAGAAATACTTGGGTATCGGTATCTGCTGCGGGCAGCCCTCGACGCAGTAGGCGCAACCCGTGCAGGGAACGGCGGTCTGACTGTTGATGATATCCGCCACCTTAAAGCACGCCTCCCTTTCAGACTCGCTCAGCGGCTTGAAGTCCTTCATGTAGGAGACATTGTCCTTCATCTGCTCTATGCTGCTCATGCCGGACAGCACCATCATGACACCGTCCAGACTCGCGGCAAAGCGCACCGCCCAGCTCGGAACGGACATAGACGGATCCAGCGCTTCAAAGATCCTGCGCCCGTCCTCGGGTATCTTCGCCAACGAGCCGCCCTTGACCGGTTCCATGACTATGACCGGCTTGCCGTGCTTCACACATACCTCATAGCAGCCGCGCGACTGTATCCACGCGCTCTCCCAGTCGAGATAGTTGAGCTGGAGCTGTACGAACTCAATCTCCGGGTGATCCGTCAGCACACGATCCAGCAGCTCCGGCTTGTCATGATAGGAAAATCCCGCGTGCCTTATCAGCCCCGCCGCCTTCTTCTCCTGCATCCACTCAAAGCACTTGAACTTCTCGTACTTGCCGATTTTTTCCTCGTCTATCGCATGCAGCAGATAGTAGTCAAAGTAGCCCGCTCCCGTCTTTTCCAGCTGCTTGTTGAAGACCTCGTCTCTGCCTTCCAAGGTGTCGAAATATTCCGTATGCAGCTTCGTAGCCAGCGTGAAGCTCTCTCTGGGATGACGGTCTACAAGCGCCTCCTTTGCGGCATTCTCGCTCTGAAAGCCCATATACATCCATGCAGTGTCAAAGTACGTGAACCCGCTCTCCAGAAAATAGTCCACCATCTGCTTTACCTGCTCGATGTCGATAGCCGTGGACTTCGGCTCCCCGTCCAGCACCGGCAGCCGCATCATGCCAAAGCCCAGTTTCTTCTCAGGTTTGAATCGCATCCTTTCGCCCTCCTTTTGATACCCATATCACTTTTATTGCATTATAGCATACACACTCAACGGATCCCGACGCACTCCGTTCTTCCCGTACCCGTACCGTAAAATGAGCGCCGGGATGCTCATATCCCGACGCCCACATTGACGTTCTTATGCGTTATAGCTTAAGCCTCGATCACCTTGTACAGGTATGCCTTGTCGATAGCCTCCTGCAGGAACTCATTGCCGATACCCGGAAGATCGGGAACGCTGAAGTATCCGTTCTCAGGCTGCAGGTTGTACTTTGTCAGTCCCACCGACGTATCCATACGGTTGCAGGTGTGATGCTCATGTATCTGGAAGTTCGGTATGGAGCACTCGAGCTGGATAGCCGCGCTTGTCGTCAGCGGGCTGCCTGCGCAGTGAACCTGTACGCCTACATCGTAAGCATGTGCCATATCGGCGATCTTCTTGACCTCGGATATACCGCCGCAGTTGCCGATATCGGGCTGTGCCAGCTGGAGCAGGTTCTTCTTGAAATACTCTGCATACTGCCAGCGTGAGTACAGACGCTCGCCGTTCGCGATCGGAACCGAGCTGTACTTGGAGATGTACTCTACCGTCTGCGCCGTGGGAGTATTGGGCTCCTCAAATGCCATGATATTGTACTTCTCTGCCAGCTTGGCCAGCTGTACCGCGCCGAGTGCGTCAGGATATGAGTGATTTTCCATGATGATATCAACATCATCACCGGCTGCCTCTCTCGCTGCCTTCATGCGCGCCTCTACCATATGGAGCTTCTTGGGAGTGATCAGACCCGTGGTATCGAGGAATGTGTAGGGCTTGCCCTCCTCGTCACGATCGAAGAAGTCTATCTTGATCGCGTCGAAGCCCTCGTCGATGGCGAGCTTGACATTGTGCGCATAGTCCTCGGGAGTCACTGCCCACAGATGCTCGGATACGCCTACCTGACCCCAGCCGAACTGGAGCTGGCTCGCGTAGGTGCGGAGCTTGTCTCTCACCTTGCCGCCCAGCAGCTGATAGCAGGGAACGTCGAAGTACTTGCCCTTGATATCCCACAGCGCCACGTCTATGGCAGCTATGCCGGAGAATATGACCGGACCGCCGTTCTGTCCCCAGAAGGTGCGCTTGTACATGGTCTCCCATATGAGCTCGGTCTGCAGCGGATCCATGCCGACGATGAGTCCTGCCAGATCGCATACCATGCCGAATGCCGCCGATCCGCCGATGCCGTATGCCATTCCGGCCTCGCCGTCACCGCACAGTCCTGTATCTGTATGAATACGGCAGCCGATGGGGCTGTTCTGCTTGCTGTTGGCTGTAGGAAGTCTAAATACCTCCACTTTCGTTATCTTCATGTTGTTTTCTCCTTGTTGTCAATCGAAGACATCCATATTTTTGATTGGCCGGATGCCGATCATCTCCTCCGAGAGTTCCTTGACCACATCCGTATCTCCGCTGATGATGGCGCGGTATATGCGCTCGTGTGTATCATTGGACTCGTCGGCTATAAGTGATATACCTCTCTCGTGCTTCTTGGACATGCGCGAGCTGATGATATCCTTGATATGACTCCTGATGAGCTGCTGCACCATATAGTAGACATCGCAGTACAGCTTGTTGTGGCTCATCTTGACGGTCTGGTAGTGAAATGCAAAGTCCGCATCAACCACTTCGTCCAGTATGGCTTCATCGCCGTAGTTTGCCGCGTACTTCTCGACCTTCCGGTCGTAGTCTCTGAGTCTGTCAAACAGCTTTGTCTTCTCCTCGTCGGTAGACAGATTGGCCGCCAGACGCATACACTCCGTCTCCAGCAGGAATCTCAGCTGCTTCACATCCTTGTATCTTTCATCATTATCATAAAAGGCGCCTATCTCTGTCAGAAACGGCCCCAGCGAAAACTTCTTTACAAAAGAGCCCTCGCCCACTCTGGTCTCAATCAGACCCAACGTGCTGAGCTTCTGCAATGCCATGCGGACGCTCAGACGATTGACACCGAATGTTTCGGAAAATTCCAGCTCAGTCGGCAGCCGATCCCCCTCTTTCCATCTTCCGTCGATGATATCCTGTTTGATGGTTGCACATACCTGATCCACAACCGATATTTTGCTTATTTTCCGTGCCATGACTATGTATCTATACTGACCGTATCCGGCGAGAATAGCATACCCTCCTGATTTTTTGTCGCGATTTTAACACTTTTGCCTGTCGTATGCAATGTTCGACCGGCTAACAGCCTTCTATCGCCTCTATACTTTAAGAAACATGCCGCAGCCAACACTCTCATGCTGCTGCGGCAGTTCCTTAAATGTCAATCATTATGGGGAAATGATCACTTCTTTACAAAGTTAGCGGGTGCTGAGGAGGCATCTATGACTACCTTTCTGGAGCCTGCCAGCTCTTCCTCGCTCATCTCCTGTCCGATGCCCGGGAGATCCGGAATCTCATAGTATCCGTTCTCCGGCTTGTAGTAGTTCTTTCCTGCCTTGATGAACTTCTGAAGGAGGTTTGCATTGTGCTCCTCATGGATCACGAAGTTCGGGATCGTAGCCTCTACCTGAAGAGCAGCCGCCGTAGCGATAGGTCCGCCGCATACGTGGATCTGAACGCCTACATCATAAACCTGAGCCATGTCGCAGATCTTCTTGGTCTCTGTGATACCGCCTGTGTTGCAGAGGTCAGGCTGGATGATGTTGAGGGTGCGATCCTCGAAGAACTCACGGAAGCCCCAGCGTGTGTAGCTTCTCTCGCCTGTAGCCAGCGGAAGCGTGCACATCTGCTTGATATGCTTGTAAACGCCCGGATTGCAGGGCATCGTCGGCTCCTCATAGTACATGATCCTGTAGGGCTCCAGAGCATGTCCGAGCTCTGCTGCCGTGTTCGCATCGAGCAGGGAGTGGATCTCTACGATGATGTCCATATCGTCGCCGCCTGCTTCTCTTGCAGCAGCTATTCTCTCTACGGATCTCTTCAGATCATGATCGCGATAGCATCCTCTGTGATGTGTACCCTGTGTCTGGAAGATAGCGCCTACATCGCCCTTCTCTGTCGGAGCAAATACGGGGTCGATCTTTACTGCATCGTATCCCTCGGATACAGCGTCCTTAACTACATCGTAGTAGTCCTGCGGATCGTAGAACAGCGTAAGCGAATCGTTCGGCTGTATGGTCTTGGTCCATCCGAACTGCAGCTGAGATGCATACGCGCGGAGCTTGTCATTGGTCTTGCCGCCGAGGAGCTTGTATACCGGAACGCCCAGAGCCTTGCCCTTGATATCCCAGCAAGCCGTATCGATAGCTGCCATAGCCGATGTGATGGCTACGCCGCCTCCCATGCCCCAGAACGTATGTCTGTGGAGGTGCTCCCAGATCTTCTCAGTATCAAACGGATCCATGCCGATGATGAGCTTTGCAAAATCCTGGCACTGACCGAAAGCGGACTCCCAGCAGTTGCCGTAAGCAAGTCCTGCCTCGCCCCATCCGTAGATGCCTTCATCGGTATTGACCTTGACGGTAATGAAATGGCCAAGATAACACTCAACGCTAGTAATCTTCATCACTAATTCCTCCTTCTTGTTATCCCACAGTCATCGATCCGCATCGGTCGCTGCTGTGTCGGTGAGTTGCAGCCGTCAGAACAAGGTGTCCGGTCAGGTTTTTATGCCTCGTTCTGTTCGGTTGTTCGATAACTGAATAATATCTCCTATTGTTCCTACAGTCAAACAGTTTTATCATTTTCATCATTTCGGCGATAAACCCGGTCAGCATTTTGTTGATTATTGATATGATCACGTAAATAGGCCATTTCTAGCCGCTTTTTTGCGTCTGTAATCATGCCTGCTTTGTCCGGGAGCGCTTTTCGGGCGTTCACATTTTTATATGAAAAAACACGTTGTATCGCGATGTGAATTAGTGATTATCACCAAACATTGTCAGGATTATTATTTCTTTTTTGTATTGTCGTTTGAACAAAATTCAGATAATATTCCGTGTGAAGTTCAGTTGTTCGCTAACCTGCTTAGCATATCGTCGCCGGAGCACAGACCCCTTTCCGGGAGACGATCGGCGAGCCGGTTTCGGCGAATGACCACTGACACATTTCTGTGCAGACTCCGGCCGGACATATCCTGCTGACCGTACAGTCTGCAAACACCCTTTCAAGGAGGAAATGCTATGAAGATCACAAAGATTGATGTTTTTCAGGTTGCATGTCCGGAGCGCGCCACATGGCGTCCCATCTTCTGCCGTATCTTCACCGATGAAGGCATCTACGGCGACGGCGAGGCTGCTCTGACCTACGGTATAGCAGCTCCTGCGGCATTTGGCATGATCAAGGACTTTGCCAAGCTCATCATAGGAATGAACCCTCTGGACAACGAGGTGATCTGGGACAAGCTCTATAAGACGACCTTCTGGGGACAGAACGGCGGCCCCGTAGTATTTGCCGGCATGTCAGCTATCGATATCGCTCTGTGGGATATCAAGGGCAAGTTCTACAACGCTCCCATCTATCAGCTCCTGGGCGGCAAGCGTCGTGACAATCTTCGTACATATGCTTCACAGCTTACATACGGCTGGGGACCCGGCACGAACCACAAGTGCTGCACTCCCGAGGAGTATGCTGAGAACTGCCGTATAGCAGTAGCTCAGGGCTATGACTGCGTGAAGCTCGACTTCTTCAACTATGACACCGACGGAACAGTATGGAACGGACCGGGCAATGCAGAAAAAGGCGAGCCCATGGCCGGAGAGATCCAGACCCGTCTCCTCTCCCCGTACTATGTCAAGGTCGTTGAGGACCGCGTAGCTGCATGCCGCGAGGCGGTAGGTCCGAACGTAGACATCATCATGGAGAATCACTCATTCCCGGATGCTCAGTCTGCTGTACAGCTGGCCAGAGCAGTCGAGAAGTACAACATCTTCTACTTCGAGGAGCCCAATACTCCTACTCCCAAGACCGCGAAGTACATCTCCGAGC
>CAVJQN010000052.1:1394-7975 GCA_963651635.1 Agathobacter sp. | reverse complement strand
CGGGAGATGACTTCGACGAGGCGATCATCCGCTATATGAGAAAGAAGCACAATCTACTCATCGGAGAGCGCACCGCGGAGGATATGAAGATACAGATCGGAGCGGCGTACAAGCGCCCCGAGATGGTGACGATGGAGGTGCGCGGGCGCAATCTCGTGACCGGGCTTCCCAAGACCATCATAGTGACATCCGATGAGACGCTGGATGCCATACAGGAAAATGCGCTGCAGATCGTGGAGTCCGTACACTCGGTGCTGGAGCGTACGCCGCCGGAGCTGGCGGCGGATATATTTGACCGCGGCATAGTCATGACGGGCGGCGGATCGCTGCTGTGGGGTCTGGACAAGCTGATACAGGAGAAGACCGGCATCAATACCGTCATTGCCGACGATCCGATGACGGCCGTGGCGATCGGAACAGGCAAGTTCATCGAATACCAGAACGAGCGCGGAAGAAAAGATTTTGATTGATGGACAGACTGACCGGATATGTGGAAAAGATAGTTTTCCGCAATGCGGAAAATGCATATACAGTGATCGAGCTCGCGGCGGACGGCGGAGATGAATGTACTCTGGTGGGGACATTTCCGGTCGTGGGCGAGGGAGATTACATAGAGGCCGAAGGCACGATGAAGCTGCACCCCGTATACGGAGAGCAGCTTTCTGTTCTTAAATATACTGTCAGGATGCCGGAGGATGCAGAGGGCATACGCAGATATCTCGCCTCCGGCACCATCAAGGGCGTCGGAGAGGCGCTCGCCGGGCGTATCGTCAAGAGGTTCGGGGACGATACCCTGCGCGTCATAGAGGAGGAACCGGAGAGACTGGCGCAGGTCAGGGGTATCAGCGAGCGCATGGCTGTGAGCATCGGAGAGCAGGCAGCGGCGAAAAAGGATATGCGCGATGCCATGATATTTCTGGGAAGATACGGTATCAGCATGAATCTGGCGCTCAAGATATACAGGCGCTACGGCTCGGAGCTGTATCATATCATCCGTGAAAATCCGTACAAGATAGCCGAGGACATCGAGGGTGTCGGCTTCAGGATAGCCGACGATATAGCAACTCACGCAGGTATCAGCGTAGATTCGGGATTCCGCATCAAGAGCGGCATGCTGTATGTGCTGTCACAGGCGCTGGCTGAGGGAGATATGTACCTGCCGGAGACGGAACTGCTGGATCGATGCGCGCAGCTGTTGGATGTGGACGCAGGGTCGGCATCGGCATACCTGCAGGATCTGCAGATAGAGAGAAAAATATTCGCCAAGCGGATGAGGGGACGACTGAGGGGCACCGCAGATCAAAGCGATGCAGGCGCACTCCGGGACACGGCTGACGCATATAGCGGTGACGGGGCGGCAGATATAGTCGGATGTGATGGCAGTAAAGCAGCATCACACGGCATCGCGGCATATGCAGACCGCAGTGAGCCGGATGCGGGATACTGCATCTACGCAGCATCCGCATACTATGTCGAGCTGGGCGTCGCACGGATGCTGCATGATATCAACATGGAGGTACCTATCCGCATCATCACGGGAGGTCCCGGCACCGGCAAGACGACGACTATCAAGCAGATACTCGAGGAGTGCCGGCAGAAGGGACTGCGCGCTCTGCTTGCCGCGCCGACCGGGAGAGCAGCCAAGCGTATGACCGAGGCGACGGGATATGAGGCATCGACGATCCATCGCCTGCTGGAGGTGTCGGGTGCGCCGCAGGAGAGCGGCAGCAGCGAATATGCGGCGGCATTCGGACGTGATGAGACCAATCCGCTGGAGGCGGATGTCGTGATCATCGACGAGATGAGCATGGTGGATATATATATCATGTACTACCTGCTCAAGGCAGTCCCCGTAGGCTCCCGACTGGTGCTGGTGGGAGATGTGAACCAGCTTCCGAGCGTAGGTCCAGGCAATGTGCTGCGGGATATCATAGATTCGGGGCAGTATGATGTGCGCAGACTGACAAAGATATACCGTCAGAGCGAATCGGGAGATATCATCCTCAATGCGCACAGGATGATAAACCGCGAGCCGATAGATCTTCAAAAGCGCAGCAGGGATTTCCTCTTTATCAAAAGAGAGGGTCCGGACGCGATCATCAGCGCGATGCTGACGCTCATACAGAGAAAGCTCCCGGGATATGTGCATACGGATCCGCTGAGCATACAGGTGCTTTCTCCGATGCGCAAGGGGGCGCTGGGGACGCAGCGGCTCAATGCGATATTGCAGCAGTACCTGAATCCCTCATCGCCGGACAAGGTCGAAAGGGAGCTCTTCGACGTGCTCTGGCGAGAGGGCGACAAGGTGATGCAGACGAAGAACAACTATCAGATGCAGTGGCGGATACCGGGACCGGCAGGCTTTGCGATAGATACGGGCACGGGAGTATTTAACGGTGATATCGGAAGGATACGGGAGATCAACACCTACGGAGAGACCGTGACCATCGAGTTCGACGGCGGACGGCTGGCCGACTACGGCTTTGACGAAATGTCGGATATCGAGCTGGCATATGCCGTGACCATACACAAGTCGCAGGGCAGTGAATATCCGGCGGTCGTGATACCGATGTACTCAGGTCCGGAGACGCTGATGACGAGAAATCTGATATATACGGCGATCACGAGGGCTGTCAGCTGTGTATGTCTGGTAGGCAGACCGGAGTATTTTGACATGATGACGGGCAATACGAGAGAGCAGCTGCGCTACTCCGGGCTGAGAGACAGGATACTGGAGATAGCCGGGAACTAAGAAAATGCTGATTAAATCAGCATTTACCTAGGCGGCAAAACCGGGAAAGCCGGGAAACCGGAAAACCGGAAAACCGGAAAACGAGAGGGGAGGCACGAGAGCATGAAAAATGTAACACTGGGATCTACAGGAATCACCGTACCGCAGAATGGCTTCGGGGCGCTGCCGGTGCAGAGAGTGGACAAGTCACAGGCAGTGGAGCTGCTGCGCGAGGCATATCGGGGCGGCATGAGATTTTTTGATACGGCGAGAGCATACAGCGACAGTGAGGAAAAGCTCGGAGAGGCATTCGGAGACGGGTGGCTCAAAAGAGAGGATGTAATTATCGCCACGAAGACGCATGCGACCACTCCCGAGGGGTTCCGGAAGGATCTGGAGACCTCGCTGAGACTGCTCCGGACGGATTACATTGATATATATCAGTTCCACCAGATGACGACATGCTGGAGACCGGGAGACGGCAGCGGCATGTATGAATGTATGCTGGAGGCGAAGGCACAGGGCAAGATACGCCATATAGGCGCGACCTCGCACCGCCTGACGGTGGCGAATGAGATAGTAGAGAGCGGACTGTACGAGACACTCCAGTTTCCGTTCAGCTATCTGGCGGACGAGCGTGATGTGGAGCTGGTAAAGAGCTGCAACGCGCATAATGTCGGATTTATCTGCATGAAAGGTCTGGCAGGCGGACTTATCACGAACTCAAGGGCGGCGATGGCATATGCGTCGCAGTTCGACGGACTCGTGCCTATCTGGGGCATACAGCGCGAGAGCGAACTGAAGGAATGGCTGAGCTACATGGGCGATACGCCGCAGATGGATGATGAGGTAACGGCATTTATCGAGGCGGAGCGCAAGGAGCTGGCAGGAGAGTTCTGCAGGGGATGCGGGTACTGCATGCCCTGTACCGTAGATATACAGATAAATACCTGCAACCGTATGTCGCTGCTGCTGCGCAGGGCGCCGTCGGCATCGTATCTGAGCGATAAGTGGCAGGCTGAGATGGCGAAGATCGATGACTGCGTGGACTGCCGCCAGTGTACGGAGAAATGCCCCTACGAGCTGGACATCCCCAATCTTCTCAGAAAAAATCTTGAGGACTATCGCGCCGTGCTGGCCGGGACAGTGAAGGTGAATGTATAGACGGGCGGACACGAAGAACCTGATAAGATCGGCATACAGGACACTGACGGACAGCATATATCCGCGCAGGTGTCCAGTATGCGATGAGGTGATGGCATGGAGCAGCCGCCGTGTGTCTCGACAGGACGTGAGCGGACGTGCACAGACAGAGTATATTCCATTTACACGGGAAAAGACCGGTACGGTTGACGGGATGATATGCCCGGGCTGCCTTGAAAAGCTCAGCTTCGTGACTCCGCCTGTGTGCGCCAAGTGCGGCAAGCAGCTGCTGGTCGCCTCACAGGTGCTCTGCTCGGGCTGCACGGAGCACCCGAGGAGCTTTGAACGCGGAGTGTGCCTCCTGAACTACGAGGAGCATGCGCAGGAGAGCATGATCCGCATCAAGTACGGCAGGCGCAGCGAGTATGCAGACTTTTACGGCAGGCTGATGGCAGAGCGTCTGGGTGGTGAGATAAGGAAGATGAATCCGCAGTGCATCATCCCCGTGCCCATACATCCCGAGCGCTTCATAGAACGCGGATACAATCAGGCGCTGCTCCTGGCGCAGGAGCTGGGACGGTGCATGGGTATACCCGTGGAGAGGGATATACTGGTGCGGGTCAAGAAGACCGTCGTGCAAAAGGAGCTGGGAGCGCAGGAGCGGCTGGACAATCTGAGCGACGCCTTCGGCGTGCTGTATGATGGCGGAGACGGATATCGCGGACGCGTCATCCCGTATGACCGTGTCCTGCTGGTCGATGACATCTATACAACAGGGTCTACGATAGAGGCGTGCACACGTGTGCTCACGGAGGCCGGCGTGAGGAAGGTATATTTCGCAGCGGTCTGCACCGGGAGTGAGCGGTGAAATACCTTGTTGACGGCTATGCACGGCTGTGGTATATTACATGGGCGACCGTTCTGAGGTCTATTTTTTTCGACCTTAGAATACAGCATATTTTATTCGGAGGGCAAGATCGTGGCTAACTCAAAGCGTACAAAGGTTACTCTCGCGTGCACCGAGTGCAAGCAGAGAAATTACGATATCACAAAGGATAAGAAGACTCATCCCGACCGTATGGAGACGAAGAAGTACTGCCGTTTCTGCCAGAGACACACACTGCATAGGGAGACAAAGTAATAATGGGTGCATTCTTTGAGGGTGTGAAGAGCGAATTCAAGAAGATCATCTGGCCCACACGCGAGGCGCTGTTCAAGGAAACTGCCGCGGTAGTGGTTATCTCGGTCATCCTTGGCTTCATCATCGCGCTTCTGGACTGGATCATACAGTTCGGTCTGGGCTTCATCATCAAATAATATAACGGGGATAATATGGCAGAGTCACAGGGACTTTGGTATGTTGCGCATACCTATTCCGGCTATGAGAATAAAGTAAAAGTCGATATAGAAAAGACCATCGAGAACCGTCATATGGAAGACCAGATCTTTGAGGTTTCGGTTCCCCTGATGAAGGTGGTAGAGGTCAAAAACGGCGTAGAGCGGACAGTCGATAAAAAGATGTTCCCCGGATACGTTTTCATCCGCATGATCAACAACTCGGACACATGGTATGTGGTCAGAAACACGCGAGGCGTGACAGGATTTGTAGGACCGGGCAGAGAGCCGAGCCCGCTGACACCCGAGGAGATGGTGGCGATGGGATTCGGCGTTCCGGAGGGAACAGTACTTCACGAGAAGAGAGTGCTCATAGATTTCGCGGTAGGCGATTCAGTGCGCGTCACCACAGGTGCATGGAAAGATACCGTGGGTATCGTCAAGTCCATCAATGAGAACAAGAAGACAGTAGCGATCAATGTGGATCTCTTCGGACGCGAGACGAGCGTGGAGCTGGGCTTCGGAGATGTAAAGAAGCTCTGACAGCTATGCTTCGGGACAGGATATCTGAAAGCACCCGGGCACATCACTGCATCACTACGGGAACACATCACTATGATAGTAGCGCCGCATGACGGCGAAGCTATACGGGAACCGTATCAGGATCCCGAACCATAAAAGTGGGAGGGTGCGCATGCATCCGCCATCAACCACAGGAGGCAAGATATGGCAAAGAAAGTCACAGGTTACATCAAGTTGCAGATTCCTGCAGGCAAGGCAACTCCGGCTCCTCCGGTAGGACCGGCGCTCGGTCAGCACGGAGTCAACATCGTTGAATTCACCAAGCAGTTCAACGCCAGAACAGCGGATCAGGGTGATCTGATCATCCCCGTTGTCATCACTGTCTATGCGGACAGGAGCTTCACATTTATCACCAAGACACCCCCGGCAGCGGTTCTTATCAAGAAGGCCTGCAACATCAAGAGCGGTTCAGGCGTTCCGAACAAGACCAAGGTCGCTGAGCTCAGCAAGGAAGATCTCAGAAAGATCGCAGAGACCAAGATGAAGGATCTCAACGCGGCTTCTATCGAGGCAGCGATGAGCATGATCGCCGGAACAGCACGTTCCATGGGCGTTACGATAGCTGAGTGACAGGAGGGGACACGATGAAACGCGGAAAGAGATATACAGAGGCCTTCAAGAAGTACGACCGAGCAACATTATACGAGGCTCCGCAGGCTATCGCGGCAGCCAAGGAGATGGCTACGGCC
Source organism: Agathobacter sp. (assembly GCA_963651635.1). Taxonomy (GTDB): domain Bacteria; phylum Bacillota; class Clostridia; order Lachnospirales; family Lachnospiraceae; genus Darwinimomas. The sequence goes on along the minus strand of CAVJQN010000052.1, from coordinate 1,495 downwards.
AAGTTTGACGAGACCATGGAGCTGCACCTTCGCACAGGCTGCGACGGACGTCATGCAGAGCAGCAGATCAGAGGATCGGTAGTGCTTCCTCACGGAACAGG
>CAVJQN010000052.1:0-1311 GCA_963651635.1 Agathobacter sp. | reverse complement strand
AAGGTAGATGAGGCGCAGGCGGCAGGCGCTGACTTCGTAGGCGGCGAGGAGCTGATCCCGAAGATCCAGAACGATGGATGGTTTGACTTCGATGTAGTAGTAGCTACGCCCGACATGATGGGCGTCGTAGGACGTCTGGGACGTGTACTAGGACCCAAGGGTCTCATGCCCAACCCGAAGACAGGCACTGTAACCATGGATATCGCCAAGGCTATCCAGGAGATCAAGGCAGGTAAGGTTGAGTACAGACTGGACAAGGCCAACATCATCCATGTAGCATTCGGCAAGGCTTCCTTCTCACAGGAGCAGCTCGAGGGCAACTACAACGCCATCATGGATGCGATCCTCAAGGCGAGACCGTCCGCACTCAAGGGTACATTTATCAAGAATGCGGTCATCGCTTCGACCATGGGACCGGGCGTCAAGCTGAACACGGCCAAGATGGTCTAAGCTATACGGCGCAGGGCAGTAGATGCCCTGACGCGGACAGATAGGCAGACATTGTCTGCACAGATACAGATGTAAATGCATTTTACCGAAGACAGCAGGTGCGATACAGCGTAAGGCTGCGTGAGCAGACGCCTGCCGAGGCATAGATGAACACGACCTGATGCCTCGTCGTCCCGGTATAGGGAGACGGGGCTTTTCTGTAAAATGCCTTACATATAAAAACTATAAGGAGGAAAGGCATGAAGAATTCAAAGATCGCTGAAAAGCAGCCTGTCGTACAGGAGATCGCTGACCTCTTCGACGGCGCCAAGTCGGCTGTCGTAGTGGACTATCGCGGTCTGACCGTAGAGCAGGATACACAGCTCAGAAGAAATCTTCGCGAGGCGGGCGTTGCCTACAAGGTATACAAGAATACCATGATACGCATCGCGGCAAAGGGAACAGATTTCGAAAAGCTCGATGATCTTCTCGAGGGTCCTACGGCCATCGCCGTATCCAAGGAAGACGCTACTGCTCCTGCCAGAGTACTGTCAGAGTTCGCCAAGACGGCTCCGATACTGGAGATCAAGGGCGGACTGGTAGAGGGCGAGAAGTGCGATGCCAAGGCTATGGAGGCTATCGCGAGCATTCCTTCCAGAGAGGTACTTCTCGGAAGACTGCTGGGCAGCATGAAGAGCCCGATCTCGAACTTCGCGAGGGTACTCAACCAGATCGCAGAGAAGAGCGAAGCACCCGCACCCGCGGCAGAGTGAAACAGACACGAATGAGATGCCCGATACGGGCAAGACTGAAAACAGGAGGATATACTAATGGCAAAGTTGACTACAGAAGAGTTTATCGCTGCTATCAAGGAGCTCTCGG
>CAVJQN010000051.1:0-7948 GCA_963651635.1 Agathobacter sp. | reverse complement strand
ATACTCGACCTTCTTTTCCTCGAAATAGTTCCTGCCGCAGGCATCTATGGATACGATCAGCGGCCCGAACTCCTTCACATGGCAGTGCCACAGCGTCTCCGGCATGCCCAGATCCTTCCACTGCGCATCTATGATCTCCTGCACCTCGACAGCGGCCACGACTGCATTGCCCGCGGGGAATACGCAGTGCAGTGCACCGAACTCCCTGCATGCACGCTCGGTATTCTCCTTCATGCCGCCCTTTCCGACGATGATGCGTACGCCTGTCCTTTTTACAAACTCGTACTCGAATTTCTCCATGCGCATCGAGGTGGTCGGCCCTACGGAGACCATCTCGTACTTCTCATCCCCCAGAGGACGGATGATGGGACCCGCGTGCAGGATGGCCGCGTCACGTACATCGACGGGCAGCTCCAGCCCCTCTTCGACCACGCGCCTGTGTGCCACGTCGCGGCAGGTCGTGATATCGCCGTCCAGATAGATGATGTCGCCTATATGTATATCCTTAAGATCCTCTGCGGACACCGGGGTCACCAGCACCTTTTTGCCGTCTCTTATCTCTACTGACATAGTTTATGCTCCCTTCTGTTTAGTTCATGCCCGTGCTCACGGTCTGTATTCAAAGCCTGTGTGTGTATCTGTCGTGAAGCTCAGATCCTTGTCAAATGTGATATGCCCTCTCCTGTGACTCCAGCAGCCCACATTGACAGCGACGCCGATGACTGAGGGATGGCGCGCCGTATTTTCGATATTTACGCCGAGGACGGAGTTCTTGCCGCCCATGCCCTGCGGGCCGAGGCCGATCGCGTTGATGCCGTCCTCCAGCAGAGTCTCCATCTTGGCTGCATTTGCATTGGGGTTGTGCGAGCCGACCGGGCGCATCAGAGCCTTCTTGGAGTTTAGTGCTGCCGTCTCCACGGAAGTACCGACGCCGACGCCGACCAGCAGCGGGGGGCATGCGTTCAGACCGTAGCTGGTCATGCGGTCCATCACGAATTTGGTGACGCCCTCATAGCCCTCGCCCGGCATCAGCACAGCCGCGTGTCCGGGCAGAGAGCAGCCGCCGCCCGACATATAGGTATAGATCTCGCAGCCGTCCCAGCGGGGTACGATATCCCACCATACGGTAGGCGCACCATTGCCGACATTTTTACCCGTGTTGTACTCGTCAAATGTCTCTACCGCGTTGTGACGGAGCGGCGCCGCAAATGTCGCCTGGACGGTAGCCTCCCTAAGGAGCGCCTCCAGATCGTCGATGAGCGGAAATCCCGTGCCGCACTTCACCCAGTATTGCAGCACGCCCGTATCCTGACATGAGGGGCGGTTTTTCTCCATGGCCAGCTTCTGATTGCGAAACATCGTATCATAGATGACCTTGGCCATCGGAGAATCCTCCGCATCACGCAGCTGACACAGCTTTGCAGCGACATCATCCGGGAGCTTCTTGGATGTAAAGTCTACGAACTGAGCCATGATATCGGTCAGCATTTTTACCTGTGCTTCATTGGACATAGTCTACCTCCGTGACAATGGTTGTGCGTCGGCGCCTGCTCCGCATGCAGAAAACTCACGTGATGATGCACGGAGCGGGGGATATGAAGCAGAGCCGAAGCATTTGAGTGGTTCCTTCGTTGATTGTATGATTGTATGATAGCAATCGACGAGTATAATGTACATTTGATATAATTGACGTCAGCATAGAGAAAAACTATACTGAAAAATATTCAAACCGCGGCCACGCTGCGGGCAGAGGATATGACTTACGGGATCGAAGCATAAGAAGTGAATGGGGAGGTAAGCAGATGACGCTGAAACAGCTTGAATATTTCTGCATGGTATGCCGCTATCACAGCATCACGCGCGCGGCGCAGGCACTCTATGTCTCTCAGCCTACCATATCGGCGTCGATCCGCGACCTTGAGGAGGAATTTCACCTAAGACTCCTCAATCATGGACGAAACCGCATCACACTGACCAAGGACGGCGAGGAGTTCTACCGAAAGGCGGAGTATATTCTGCACAGGGCACAGGAACTGTATACGGACTATGCGGGAGCGGGCGAGAGCCGCCATCCGCTGCGCATCGGTATACCGCCGATGATAGGTACGGTATTTTTCCCGAGGATGACGGATCTCTTTGTCAAAAAGCACGGCATCCCGGTACAGCTCTTTGAATACGGGTCACTGCGCGCCAGAACGCTCATAGACTCCGAGCAGCTGGACGTGGCGATGGCCAATCTGGATTTCTACAATCTGGACAAGTACAACAGCCATATCATGATGGAGGACGGGACTGTATACTGTGTATCAAGGACGCACCGATACGCGGCCGAGCCCGTCATCACCATGGAAATGCTGGCAGACGAGCCCATCATCCTGTACAACACAGACTCTGTTCATACGCAGACCGTGATCACGAGGATGCGCTCGGCAGGCGTCACACCCGTAGTCCGTATGTACTGCAGCCAGCTGGTGACAGTGCTGAACTGTGTGAGGGGCGGAGACTGCGGAGCTTTTCTCTACTCCGCCATAGATGTGGACAGCGACAGCTTCGTACAGATACCGGTCGCGCCCGAGATCACCAGCCGCTTCGGGATCATCTGGAAGAAGGGGATATTTGTCCCGGATCAGCTGACGAGTTTTGTGGACTTTGTCCGCGGGTACGATGTTCCTGCGCGGTCTCGTTTGCAAAATCCTCGGAGCCGGCTTTAGAGCGTGAGGCGAGAGCCGGATGCCGGCGCAGAATCTCGGCCATGAGATTGTCCTCTCCGATGGCATCGGCAAGGAGATTCAGGCGTGCGGCGACCGCGCGATCGACGACGGCGGGGAGAGTCTCGATATTGCACTCGCGCAGCGCTATATCAGTGTCGGCAAAAATGGCTACTTACTCATGTTTTGGCGGGTCAAAAGGTCAGACCTCCTCATACAAGCGAGCTTGCATCGGAGGTCATAACTTTTGACACTAGTATCATCAAAACGCCGGATATACCACACTCACGAATGTCACATAAACCACGCATGCCAGTATCGCGAACGACCAGCCCATCTTGAACAGCGACCTGACATCATATCCGCCTGCACCCATGCACATGGGAACCGATGCGCTCGCGGACGGGGTCATATATGCCGTCAGGGCACCCGATGATATCAGGATCATGCATCCGCGCGGATCAGCGCCCAGAGCGTTGCAGGTGATGAGTGCGATCGGGGCAAATACATTCATGACGCTCTGGTTCTGCATGAACTGCGTGATGACGAAGGGTATGATGAAGAATACCGCGTGAAGCACAAATGTGTTGGCTGTATTGCCGACCACACCAGAGATCAATGTCCCGATATACTCCGCCGTTCCGGTTCCGACCAACGCGGTCGCCATGGAGTTGGCGCCGACGAACAGCATGCATATGTCTACGGGGATAGCCTTGATTGCGTCATTCTTTGTCAATGTTCCGCAGATAACCATCGCCATGACACCGGCAAATGCCAGAAACCATGTGGGATACTGCTTGATATACTTGTTGAACACAAAGCCGAGGATGACTATGACAAATATGATAACTCCGGCTGTATCGGAGAAGCGGCTTAAAGCCTTGCCTGACGATGATTTGGAATCAAGAGATGTAATCGGCACTGCAGGGCTTTCAATCGTGATTTTGGGTGCGATATAGTATGCCCACAGCGGGCACACCAGCAGCATAGGCCAGCGACTCTTGAAGAAGTCCATCGCCGTAAAGCCCTGAGTAAAGCCGTATGTCTCCATATATCCCGCATAGACGGCTGCCTGACTGATGGCGCCTCCGAGCGGAAGTATCGCGCAGCATCCAAGGCAGACGATAAGCAGCGGGAACTGTGCCTTTGAGCGGCTTATGCCGAACTCGTCACATACGGAGTCCATGATAGGAAAGCAGATGGCGTACGTGGCCATGGGACTGGTCAGCATGCTTGTCAGAGCTATCCCTATCAGCAGCACGCCGAGGTATGCCAGACGGTAGTTGCCGCCCGTCATCTTACGTACCCATCCCGTCAGCTTTGAGGGAAATGACGTCCTGCTAAGTCCTGCTGCCAGCACGATCATGCAGCAGATGGTCACCGTGTTTGAGTTGCCCACCGAGCCGAGTATGGTCTTTGCCTCGGTACAGCCCGTGATAACCAGCAGGGAAGCCACAGTGCCGGCGGTTACGCCAAGCGGGAGTTTGCCGAGTAGAAAGCTGAAAAGCATTGCCACAAATATAGCGATACAGATTCCCATTTGAAGAGTCATAACATTTCCTCCCTTTTAGCGTATCGGCCAGTAGTTGTCTGTAGTCTTGGCCTTGTTGATGCTTCGATACAGCGCAGAGCCTATGATGGTTGCCACATCTTTTATCTGTGTTCTGCAGATTTCCTTATTGCCCATGCTGTCGGGCAGCTCCTCTGCCAGCTCGCTTACGGTATATACTGTGATATCAGCCTTCATACCTACCGTGATAGTCGCGGGTCTTTCCTTTGTATGAAGAAGCCTGGCAGGCGCCATGATAACCTTTTCCAGAGCGTCATTTACCGGGATACCTGCATGAACTGCCTTTGTCATCACACCGGCGAGACTGATGCCCGGGCGGTCATAGTTCCTCAGATGCATATCCGTGGATATAGTCTCCACTACGAAGTCCTGCTCTATGGCCTTTTTTGCTATTTCGTAACTGAAATTGTTGGAGCCGTGTGACAGATCGAAACGCACTCCGCGCTTTAGTGCATCCCACGCGCATTTCTTTATATGTCCGTCCTCATCGAACAGCGACGGCGCTACCGGAGAGTATGTATGCGCATATACATCATCCTTCTCGAGAACATCGAGCACCTCCTTTAGAGAGTCTTTCGTGCGGCTTGGGTGGACTATAAGAGGCAGCCCGGCATGCACCGCGACCTCCTTTGCCTGATGCAGCGTCAGCTTTGTGTCACTGTTTACTCTGGGATCGATGCGGATCTTTGCACCCACGATCTCTCCCGCATACTCCTTTGCCACCTCATAGAACGGCTCCGGCTTCAGATTCTCCAGTGTTATCAGCTCGTCATGTCCGTTGCCCACCGCACCCCAGCAGCCCACATACAGATAGGTCGTCACCGGAAATGGCATCATTGCTATGACATCGTGTATCTGTGCGTAGTTGTATGCGCCGTAGCTTCCGGCATCATGGATGGCTGTCGCGCCCAGAGCCGGATAGCTCAGAAACGGATCAAAGCCGTCTGGATGTGTATGGCAGTCGGTCCATCCGACAGATGCCCGAAGGTCATCGCCCTCCAGAATCTCCCAGTTTGGATCAGCCTTGATATGGGGTTCCATCCTTGCAACGATGCCGTCCGTGATCAGTATGTCCTGGACTGCGGAATACTTCTTTTCGGACGCGTTGTATACAGATACCCCTCGAATCAGGATATTTTTCAACATTCTCCCTCTCTCCTCATATTTTTGTTTTTTGATGTAATCGGCTGATTGTGTCGCTCCGGCGCCTGACAGATATGCCATCTATGATGCAGCGACTGTTGCGATTTGTGTACAATTATTATAAATGGGATGATATAATCAGTGAAACAATAAGTACTTCTTATATGATAAGCAACACTTATATAGAAAGGCTCAATATACCATGACTATCAGAGAATTGCGATGGATGCTGAGACTTCGGCAGGAGCTGAATGTCACCAGAGCCGCTCAGTCTCTTTATATCAGTCAGTCGGCGCTCAGTCAGTGCCTGCAAAGATGCGAGGGCGAGCTCGGGTTCGTCCTTTTTGAGCGCAGCAAAAGGAGCATCGTGCCAACATCATCCGGTCTGCGCTTTTTTGATACCGTGGAAAAGATGCTGTCCGATTACGACGCATGCCTGAGCGACATACATGCATCCACCCAAACACCCCTCTCTCAGATCACCATCGGTGTGACACCGTATATCAACTTCATGCTGTCGCCTAATATAGCCCGGCTGCGCGATGCATATGCGCAGATAGAGCTTCGCATCTATGAGAGCAAATCCGAGGATCTGCTTCAGAGGTTCAGGGAGGGTGTTGTCGATATCCTCAGTACCAACTTTAAGATTGACGACCCGTCTCTGCATATGACCCGCCTTGGACTCTCCCGTCTGTATATCATACTCAGGCAGGGCAGCGATGCTGCGCGCTTTGCCGTTGATAACGGGGGTGAGTATCCCGAGCTGGATCCGGTTCACCTAGCTCATGAGCCCCTTGCCACCGTGGCTTGCGGCACCTTTTGCCGCAAGAAGGCTATATCCATCCTGAATCAGGCAGGTATCACGCCCGAGTTCGTGCAGACTGTCACTCGCCCCACAACTCTCGTGCGGCTGGCGCAGACCGGCATCGCGTCCTCCATCTATGTGCTCAGCCGGGAGGTCCGTGATACACTGGCTCAGAGCCATTGTGAGTTTGAGATTCCGGAGGTCTATCCGGATGCGCGGGCATATCACCGCCTCTACTGCCGAAAGAGCAGCATGTCCCGGCTTCCTGACGGATTTTATACCATGCTGGAGGATGTCATGAGGGAATGCCTTGATCTGGCGTGAGGAGGCACTACGCATTGAGAGGTACAATTCGACCATTTCGGCTAATAGGCTTACAATCAGAACTGTAAGTGGGTTTTGGAGACAGGTTGATTAGCCTACTTATAAGATTGGCAGAGTGAAGTAAGATGGGCAGCGAAAAGTAGTATTGACAGCGAAAGCGGGGGGATGCTGAAAGTCCCCCGCTTTTGCTTTCAGAAATGGCGAGGCTGCCGGAATGGCTGCGGCAGAGTGCCGTCGTTGGAATATCGATCCGAACACACTGGACGGGCGAATCATTTGCGAAAAATTGCTGGGACGGGCATAAAACCGCTGTAAAACGGCGCGTGCAGGCGGTCGTATTTCGTTTATTTGCGCATTTCCATTTCCTGATACGGGCTTTATACTTGCCCCGGCATCACATTAAGGAAGAAAGAAGCGTCAGAGATGGAATCAGCAAAGGAAAAGAAGCAGATCGATATGCTGCACGGTCCGATCTGGAACAGGATACCGTTGTTCGCACTGCCGGTGGCGGCGACAGCCATACTGGAGCAGCTGTTCAACGCGTCGGATGTCGCCGTAGTCGGCAACTTCACCGGGGCGGACAAGACCATAGCCGTGGCGGCGGTCGGAGCCAACAGCTCCATCATATCTCTTATAGTCAATCTTTTCGTGGGCATCGCGCTTGGGGCAAATGTCGTCATAGCCAATGCCATCGGACGAAAGGATGAAGAAGCAGCGCAGAAGGCGGTGCATACATCCATCGTGGTCTCCGTGCTCGGAGGTATGCTCGTCGCGGCAGCGGGAGAGCTGGCTGCCGCACCGCTGCTGCGCGCGCTGTATGTGCCGGATGATGTAATGCCATCGGCTCTGCTGTATCTGCGGATATATCTGCTGGGGATGCCGGTGATACTGCTCTACAACTTTGAAGCAGCCATATTCCGCAGCGTAGGAGAGACGAGGATCCCTCTGATAGTGCTGGCGGTATCCGGCGTGCTCAATGTCATATTGAATCTTTTCTTTGTAGCAGTGCTGCATATGACCGTCAACGGAGTAGCGATAGCTACCGTGATATCCAACGCGGTCAGTGCGGTGCTGCTGCTCGTGCGTCTGATCGAAACAAAGCAGGAGATACATCTGGACATGCGCAGGCTGTGCATCGACTGGAGAGTGCTGGTCAGGATCCTGAAGATAGGCCTGCCCGCGGGTATACAGAGCGGTGTATTCTCCCTTGCCAATATCGTGGTTCAGTCTGCCATCAACAGTCTCGGAACCGTAGTCATGGCGGCATCGAGCGCGGCATACAATATCGAGGTCATCACATACAATATCGGGAACTCATTTGCCCAGGCATGCACGACATTTGTCGGGCAGAACTTCGGCGCATGGCAGCTGCAAAGATGCAAGAAGACGCTGCAGCTG
>CAVJQN010000050.1:4283-7191 GCA_963651635.1 Agathobacter sp. | reverse complement strand
CATCATATCAAGGAGCTTTTTTGTCTCTGTTTTGAATTGCTTTTTTGCCATATAAATCACCTCTGTGTCTTTTGTTATATATATCGTATAACACATTATAGTCATGCTCATGCAATTTGACAAGCATATTCGGGAGTTGAAGGGGAAATTTTGATAATCATGCCATACCGATATAATGCCCGCCTAAATTGTGCTTTGGGAATTAGTGTGCTATCATTGACTGCGTATGTGAAGTTTGTGTGAAATCCGCTTACTGTGTCGTAAGCACGCAGAGTATTCGCTCTGTGAAAGGGATGCATGCGCATGCGACAGATGCGCGTTGTGTTGATTTGGGGGAAATTATGTCAATATTGAATATCATCTCTATGGTCGGGGGACTGGCGCTGTTCCTATACGGTATGCAGGTCATGGGCGACGGCCTGAAGGCAGGCTCCTCGGGAGCGATGAAGAACGCTCTCGCCGAGGTCACCAACAATCCGGTCAAGAGCTTCCTTCTGGGGCTTCTGGTCACCAGCGTCATCCAATCATCCACGGCGACCATAGTCCTGACATCCGGTCTGGTCGGAGCGGGCATGATGACGCTTCACCAGTCGGTAGGTATCATAGTAGGCGCCAATGTCGGAACCACGATGACAGGTCAGATCATCAGACTGCTGGACGTGGAGACCGTAGACGGCGCGACCAGCATCCTTTCTTTTTTTAAGCCTGACACACTCGCACCTCTTGCGTCAGTGATCGGACTCATCCTTCTGAAGATATCCAGCAACAAAAATTACGAGACGGCCGGCAATGTATCCATAGGCTTCGGCATACTCTTTACCGGACTTTTGTCCATGACCGCAGCGGTAGCACCGCTGTCGTCATCACCGGTATTCCAGGGCTGGATGGTACGCTTTTCCGCCAATCCCGTACTGGGCTTTCTGGTTGGCTTTGCTGTGGCATTTGTCCTCCAGTCCTCATCGGCCACGGTCGGTATACTGCAGGCGATATCCATGACGGGGACGCTGGTATACTCCGCCGTATATCCCATGATACTGGGTATATATCTGGGAGATGCGGTCACGACCGCCATCGTATGCTCCATCGGAGCCAAGGCGGACGCAAAGCGCACCGGCGTGATACATGTCTGTCTGAACATTTCACAGGAGATACTGATCTTCGTCGCGATGTTTATCCTCTACGAGCTGGGTATGCTGGATAATGTCTGGAACAGCGTGATGACGCCCGGCTCCATCGCCAATCTGCATACATCCTTCAAACTCATCTGTGCGGTGGTGCTGCTGCCGCTGTCCAATACATATGAACGCCTCTCGCTGAAGATCGTACCTGACGACGAACAGCTCGGAGAAAATATCGACAAGGAGCTGGAGCTGCTCAACGAAAAGCTCTTCACATCACCGGCACTGGCGCTGGAATCAGCCAAAACAGCCGCTGCGCGCATGCTGGAGCTGGCAGGAGCCAATACTCTCAATGCCATGGAGGTGCTCAAGCACTACGATGCCAAGGAGATAGCGCGCATCAACGAGAATGAGACTCACATCGACAATCTCTCCGATGCGGTGAACAACTATCTGGTAAGGCTTTCTCCCTATATTTCCAGTCCCAGGGACAATGATATGCTCAACTACTATCTCCAGTGCAGCAGCGAGTTCGAGCGCATAGGAGACTACGCGGTGCATCTGGCGGAGAGCGCGCAGGAGCTCGTGGACAAGAAGCGTGCATTTACCGAGATAGCGCAGGGAGAGCTTGAGGTAGCGAGGGCAGGACTCAACGAGATACTGGATCTGTCATACTATACGTTTACACAGCTTGATTTCTCCAGAGCCAAGCAGATAGAGCCGACGGAGGAGGTCATGGACGACATCACAGCCATCCTCAAGAACAATCATACGCAGCGTCTGCGCGGCGGGCTGTGCTCCACGACGGCGGGACTGATATTTCTGGACTGTCTGGTCAATATAGAAGCCATTTCCGACAAATGCTCCAACATAGGAATATTTACACTGGCGCTCGTAGATGATAAGGTCATGATGAGTCATCATGATTATCTGAAGATGCTGCACAGCGGAGTGGATCCCGACTACAACAGCACATATACTCAGCTGCACGACAAATATCATGAGATGCTGCGCGAGGCATATGCACCGTACAGCGGCGACAGCATCATCAATACGGAGACATGAGCAAAGCACGAAACAAGCCGTGTATCCTAAGGTTCGGGCATATTGACACCTGAGCCATATGTTGAGATCATGAGAGAAAGCCGCATACAGACAGGCAAAGAGGGGGAAGCCGTGGAAGATAACAGAAATATGGTGAGTGAAGAGAATACTGATAAGGAGAAGATCTCCGAGGAGAAGGTTTCCAAGAACTTCATCGAGATGGAGATCGAAAAGGATCTGGCCGAGGGTGTGTATGATACAGTCTGCACGCGTTTCCCGCCGGAGCCCAACGGATATCTGCATATCGGCCATGCAAAGTCCATACTGACGAACTACGGTCTGGCGCAGGAATACGGCGGCAAGTTCAATATGCGTTTTGATGATACGAACCCGACCAAGGAAAAGGAGGAGTTCGTGCAGTCCATCATCGAGGATGTGAAGTGGCTGGGCGCGGATTTCGGAGACAGGCTGTATTTCGCATCCAACTATTTCCAGAAGATGTATGAGTGCGCGGTATTGCTCATCAAGAAGGGCAAGGCGTTTGTCTGCGATCTGAGCGCGGATCAGATACGCGAGTACAGGGGTGATTTCAACACTCCCGGCAAGGAGAGCCCGTACCGCAGCCGCAGCATAGAGGAAAATCTCGCTCTGTTTGAGGAGATGAAGTCGGGTGCGGTGCCGGACGGCGCCAGAGTGCTTCGTGCGAAGATAGATATGGCATCGCCCAATATCAACATGAGGGATCC
>CAVJQN010000050.1:906-4273 GCA_963651635.1 Agathobacter sp. | reverse complement strand
ATCCCGTCATATACCGCGTGGCTCATATGCCGCATCACAATACGGGTGACGCGTGGTGTATATATCCGATGTACGCTTTCGCGCATCCCATAGAGGACGCGATAGAGCATATCACACATTCCATATGTACGCTGGAGTTTGAGGATCACAGACCGCTGTACGACTGGGTCGTGACGGAGTGCGAGTTCGATCCCAAGCCGCGTCAGATCGAGTTTGCAAAGCTCTATCTGACCAATGTCATCACGGGCAAGAGATATATCAAGAAGCTCGTGGAGGACGGTATAGTAGACGGATGGGACGATCCGAGGCTGGTATCCATCGCAGCTCTAAGACGCCGCGGATATACGCCGGAGGCTATCAGAAAGTTCGTCGATCTCGTGGGTCTGTCCAAGGCAAACTCGTCTGTGGACTATGCTATGCTGGAGTACTGCATACGCGAGGATCTGAAGCTGAAGAAATCCCGCATGATGGCGGTTCTCGATCCGATAAAGCTCGTGATAGATAACTATCCCGAGGGTCAGAGCGAACTGCTGGATATGCCGAACAACCTTGAAAATCCGGAGCTGGGAGAGCGCAAGATCAGCTTCTCACGCGAGCTGTGGATAGAGCGCGAGGACTTCATGGAGGAGCCGGTGAAGAAGTACTTCCGCCTGTTCCCGGGCAACGAGGTGCGCCTGATGGGTGCATACTTCGTGACCTGCACAGGCTGTGAGAAGGACGCGGACGGCAACGTGACGGTCGTGCACTGCACATATGACCCGCTCACCAAGAACGGCATGCCTGTAGAGCGCAAGGTCAAGGGAACCATACACTGGGTAAATGCAGCAGATGCCAAGCGCGTGACCGTAAGGCTCTATGAAAATCTGGTGGACGAGGAAAAGGGCAAGCTCAACGAGGACGGCTCGCTGAACCTGAATCCGAATTCGCTGACAGTTCTGGATAACTGCTATGCGGAGAGTGCGCTGGCGGATGCCAAGCCCTACGACAGCTTCCAGTTCGTCAGAAACGGCTTCTTCAATGTAGACTGCAAGGATTCAAAAGAAGGAGAGCCGGTATTCAACCGTATAGTATCACTCAAGAGCAGCTTCAAGCTGCCGAAGGAGTGAAATAAAAAGAGGACTCGCGCAAGGTGAGTCCTCTTTCAATATCAGCTTACTCTTCTGAAATCGTGATAGTCGGTGCGTCCGGCTCCGTCGTCTGCTTGGTATCAGCAGGTGCAGATGACTGATGATCGCAGGTTTTCGTCTCGCCGGATGCGGACGGTGCATCTGCACATGTCTCGGCAGCTTCGGCATGAGCGTCGCAGGCGGCATCATGATTGCCGGAAGCGGGGCAGGCATCTTCCTGACCATCCGAGGGTGATCCGTGCAGTATCTTTCCGGTTTCCTCCTTGACAGTTGCAGCCGCCTGACCGAGCTTTGCGCCCATATCGCCGGAGAACTTGCCTGACTCCTCTTTGACGATGCCGCCCATATCCTTTGCCATATCAAGTGCAGCACCCGCCAGCACCGCCAGCACCTTGGCTGCGTCCAGCGTATCCTTCGCCGCCTGAGTGAGCTTCTCCTTGTTGGAGTTTAGAGATACATAGTTCGCGCTTGCGGCTCTGCTGACCGGCTCCTTCTTCTCAGGCTCCGTAGTGCCCTCGTCTACGAATATATCCTCCTCCGTCGCAGGCTTTGCCGCCGGTGCGGGATGAAGATCTACATCCGAGAAGTCCTCGTCTTCGTAGTCATCATCAAATTCATCAAAATCGTCCTTGAGATCCTTCCTGTATTCCAGCTTTTCAAGCGCATATGCGACGCCCGCCGCGACCACTCCGCCGATGACGATAGTAGATATAAGCCTTCCGAGTAATTTTCCCATATTGTCCTCCTTGTATGCATATCTGAGTCAATTCGGATTTTAATACGAAATATGCCAAAAGAAAAGAGAATTTACTTTTTAGCACTCAACTCTTGACAGTGCTAACAGACTGTGTATAATACAGTCTTGTGAGTTGGTTTTAACGAACTAAGGAGGCTAACTAAATATGAAACTGCAACCATTATCAGATCGTGTAGTCCTTAAGCAGCTCAAGGCTGAGGAGACGACAAAATCAGGTATCATCCTCACAGGTCAGGAGAAGGAGATGCCCTGTCAGGCAGAGGTCATCGCCGTAGGTCCGGGCGCTGACGGCGACGAGAAGAAGATGCAGGTCAAGGAGAATGACAAGGTCATCTACTCCAAGTATTCCGGCACCGAGGTAGAGCTCGACGGTGAGAAGTACGTGATCGTAAAGCAGAGCGATATCCTCGCAATCATTAAGTGATTCGGTTTCAGGCAAGACCATAGCAAGACAAAACAAAAGAAGACATTGCATCTGACGGCAGGCAGGCTGCGGATGTGATCAAAGGAGGATGATTTATTATGGCATCAAAGGAGATAAGATACGGTGTTGATGCAAGGCGCTCTCTGGAGGCAGGCGTCAACAAACTCGCCGATACAGTCAGAGTGACGCTCGGACCCAAGGGACGCAATGTAGTGCTGGACAAGTCATTCGGCGCTCCGCTCATCACCAATGACGGTGTGACCATCGCCAAGGAGATCGAGCTCAAGGATCCTTTCGAGAACATGGGCGCACAGCTCGTCAAGGAGGTCGCTACAAAGACCAATGACGTAGCCGGAGACGGTACTACCACAGCAACAGTTCTCGCACAGGCGATGATCAGCGAGGGCATGAAGAATATCACGGCAGGAGCCAATGCCATCGTACTGCGCAAGGGTATGAAGAAGGCTACTGACGCTGCAGTCGAGGCTATCGCCAAGATGAGCCAGACTGTCAACGGCAAGGATCAGATCGCCAAGGTCGCAGCCATTTCCGCATCTGATGAAGAGGTCGGTGTGATGGTAGCCGACGCTATGGAGAAGGTATCCAGAGACGGCGTCATCACGATAGAGGAGTCCAAGACCATGAAGACAGAGCTCGACGTGGTCGAGGGTATGCAGTTCGACCGCGGATATCTGTCGGCATATATGTGCACCGATATGGAGAAGATGGAGGCAGTCCTTGATGATCCGTATATCCTCATCACGGACAAGAAGATTTCCAATATCCAGGAGATACTGCCGCTGCTCGAGGAGATCGTCAAGACAGGCGCCAAGCTCCTCATCATCGCAGAGGATGTAGAGGGCGAGGCACTCACGACACTGATCGTCAACAAGCTGCGCGGTACATTCGGTGTAGTAGCTATCAAGGCTCCCGGATACGGCGACAGACGTAAGGAGATGCTCAAGGATATCGCGGTACTGACAGGCGGTCAGGTCATCAGCGAGGAGATCGGTCTCGAACTCAAGGACGCTACGATGGCTATGCTCGGACGTGCCAAGA
>CAVJQN010000050.1:0-896 GCA_963651635.1 Agathobacter sp. | reverse complement strand
TGCCAAGACGGTCAAGGTCAACAAGGAAAATACCATCATCGTCGACGGCTACGGCAAGAAGGAGGCTATCGAGGACAGGATAGGTCAGATCAGAAACGAGCTTGCCAATACGACCTCCGAGTATGACAAGGAGAAGTATCAGGAGAGGATCGCCAAGCTGTCCGGCGGTGTAGCAGTCATCCGTGTAGGCGCTGCTACCGAGACAGAGATGAAGGAAGCAAAGCTGCGTATGGAGGATGCCCTGAACGCTACACGTGCAGCAGTTCAGGAGGGTATCGTCGCAGGCGGCGGCACCGTATATATCCACGCTATCGACGCTGTACAGAAGGCTACGGCAAAGCTCGAGGGCGATGAGAAGACCGGTGCTCAGATCGTCATCAAGGCTCTGGAGGCTCCGCTGTACAGAATCGCCGAGAATGCAGGCCTTGAGGGCAGCGTGATCGTCAACAAGGTCAAGGAGTCCAAGAAGGGCTACGGCTTCGATGCGTACAAGGAAGAGTATGTGGATATGGTCAAGGAGGGCATCATCGATCCCGCCAAGGTTTCAAGATCGGCTCTGCAGAACGCTACATCGGTAGCCAGCACGCTGCTGACGACAGAGGCGGTAGTCGGAACTATCCCGGAGCCGGCTCCGGCAGCTCCCGCATCACCTGATATGGGCGGAATGTACTAAAATCTGCCTGAAGCATACAACTGATATAGGCTGTAATTTCAGCACCCGGCAGGCTTGTACTTGCCGGGTGCTGTTATGCTCTTTACAGGAAACGTAGTCCTGCTGATACAGCAGCTCACGGAGCATATGTGCGCTCTCAATTTCCTCGACGGGTATTTGATAATGACAGTTACTGACAGACTGCGATATAATCAGCTGGGTGTTTTGAACAGACATGGAAATG
>CAVJQN010000049.1:0-8259 GCA_963651635.1 Agathobacter sp. | reverse complement strand
GTCCGAAGGCATCTGCCTTGGCCAGTCTCTGCACGAGCTTGTAGCCTATATTGCCGGCATCAAGGTCAGGGAATACAAGGACATTGGCATGACCTGCGACAGCCGATCCCGGAGCCTTGCTCTCTCCGACGGAGGGAACGATGGCAGCATCGAGCTGCAGCTCGCCGTCCAGCATCAGATCGGGTGCCTGCTCCTTGGCTATCCTAGTAGCCTCTACGACCTTGTCTACATCTGCATGCTTTGCCGAGCCCTTCGTGGAATGTGACAGCATAGCGACCTTGGGCTCTGCGCCTACCAGCATCTTGAAGCTCTCTGCCGATGAAAGTGCGATAGCAGCCAGCTTCTCGGGATCCGGATTCTGCTCCAGACCGCAGTCGGCAAATACAAATGTGCCGTTCTCACCGTACTCGCAGTTCGGAACCTCCATCAGGAAGAATGCCGATACGAGCTTCGTGCCCGGCTTCGTCTTGATCAGCTGCAGGCAGGGTCTGAGAGTGTTTGCAGTAGAGTGGCATGCGCCGCTGACCATGCCGTCTGCGTCGCCTGACTTGATCATCAGGCAGCCGTAGTATGCATAGTCGCTGAGCATCGTCTTGCGAGCCTCCTCATGTGTCAGCCCCTTGGACTTACGCAGCTCTACGAAGAGATCCTCATATGCCTGTGTCTTCTCATAGGTATTGGGGTCGATAATCGTCGCACCGGTGATATCACAGTCTCCCTTGTTGGCCTCGATCTGCTCGGGTGTTCCGATGATGATGATGTTGGCCAGTCCCTCCTTCAGTACAGCCTCTGCCGCCTTGAAGGTTCTGTTGTCCATGGACTCCGGAAGGATGATAGTCTTCTTATCAGCCTTGGCGCGAGCCTTGATCTTCTCCATTACTCCCATAATATGTCTCCCTTCGGATCATGTACTAAAGTCCCAAGCGGCAGATGTGAACACGGTATGCCTTGCTTATGAGCCGGTTTACATCCGTCGGGCGGGGTAGATACACAGCAAAACGGGTACGCCGTACACGTACCAAAAACATACAAATTATAGTTGATTCGTCGCGGGCTAGCAAGTCTTTATATGTGAACACTTTAACTTACTTTTCGATACCGCGTACGCGCTTACTCCTCATGCTCCCAGCTCTCAACCATCTCTACAAAGTTCTTCACAGCGGGGTTCTTGAGCGACTCCTTCTTATACAGAAGCCATGTCTTTCTGATGAAGTTTGATCCGTCCTCAAAGACGAGCGGTATCGAGTAAAGGTTCTTGTCGTACTTAAAGTACTTTTCATCGGGGAAAATGCTGAAGCCCAGCCCGTACTGCACCATCCACGCCGCTATATCTCCCGTAGGAACCTTGAAGTTCGGGATCAGAGGCGTCTTGAAGTTCTCTCCCCACCAGCGCTGCGTCGCGGCTATGATCGCGGGATTTTTGTTGAAATCCACAAACGGGAGCCTGCCCAGCTCCTCCAGCTCGAACGGCTTGGCATAGGCAGCATAGACCTGATCCTCACTCACCAGCATGCGTTCCAGAAATGTATCGGCGGTGTTGAACCTTGCAAAGCATACATCCAGCGCATCATATTCGACATTTTCCGCCAGATCATTGCTGAGTGCCGTGATCAGATCTATCTCCACCTCGGGATACCTCTCGACATATCTGGCAAGGAGCTTGGGTATGAAATATCTCGCATACGAGGCGGGTGTCCCGACCCTTATAGTGCATTTCGCGCCGGAGTTTCTCGCGGCTATGTCATTTTTGGCTTCCTGTATAGCCTGTACTATCTTGGCTGCATGCTGCGCTACATTCTTGCCCTCCGGAGTGAACTCCGACCCCTTCCTGCTTCGCAGGAGCAGCTGTATGCCGAGCTCCTCCTCTATGAGCTGGATGCGCTTCGTGAGAGTGGGCTGCGCTATATAGAGCATCTCCGATGTCTTCGTGATGCTCCGTGTCTTCTCCAGTGTAACTATGATCTGCCAGTCAAAATCCCGCATTGCCCCGCTCCCTTCATGCCTTATCATACGACCTCGGCATAATGCCCGGTTACCGCCTTTGATATCATGCCTATTTTAATACGAAACTTACTATAAAAAACTATTTCTCCTCATATCTTCTGTTAGGATATATGTAACGTATGTAAAAGTATACATCAGCTTCAAAAGGAGGGCAAATGATCAAACTTTATGACAGCGGCGTCTATCTGGTAAACGGCACGGAGCTCGTCACAGACAGCGCACAGGTTAAGCAGAAGACAGGACGCGACGTAAGCTGCGAGGATGCCGCCAAGGGCACCATGGCTTACAATATACTGAAGGCACACAACAAGAGCGATGACATGAAGGCTATGCAGCTGAAGTTTGACTCGATGACCAGCCATGACATCACCTATGTCGGCATCATCCAGACAGCCAGAGCCTCGGGCATGACAGAATTCCCTGTTCCGTATGTGCTCACAAACTGCCACAACAGTCTGTGCGCCGTCGGCGGCACCATCAATGAGGATGACCACAAGTTCGCGCTCTCTGCCGCGCACAAGTACGGCGGTATCTATGTGCCCACCAATATGGCCAATATCCACAGCTACAACAGGGAGGCGATGGCATGCTGCGGCAGGATGATCCTCGGATCGGACTCCCACACACGCTACGGCGCGCTCGGAACCATGGCTGTCGGCGAGGGCGGCGGTGAGCTGGCAAAGCAGCTCGTAGGCCGTACATATGATTTCGCATATCCCGGCATCATCGCCATCTATCTCACCGGAGAGCCCAAGCCGGGCGTAGGACCCCACGATGTGGCTCTGTCCATCGTCGGTGCCGTATATAAGAACGGCTATGTCAAGAACAAGGTGATGGAGTTCGTAGGACCCGCCATCGCCAAGCTCCCCATCGAGTACCGCAACGCCATCGATGTCATGACCACGGAGACCACGTGCTGGAGCTCCATCTGGGTGACGGATGACGAGACCAAGGCATACTACGCAAGGCACGGCCGTCCGGACGGATACAGCAAGCTCGCTCCCGCGGACGTTGCTTACTACGACGGATGCGTCTATATCGACCTCTCGACCGTAGAGTGCACCATCGCTATGCCGATGCATCCCTCAAACACCTATACCATACACGAGCTTCTTGAAAATGCCGCAGACATCCTCCACGAGACACAGGAGAATGCCAACAAGCAGATCAAGGGCGCTCAGATAGACCTGATGAGCAAGCTCCGCGGCAAGGATATCTGGGTAGAGCAGGGCGAGATCGCAGGCTGCTCCGGCGGTACCTTTGACGGCATCTGCGCGGCGGCGGATATACTTCGCGGCAGGAGCTGCGGCAACGGCGCATTTACACTGAGCATATATCCCGGCAGTATGCCGACCTATGCTGCTCTCGTCAAGAACGGCCGCATGTCTGAGCTGGTGGAGGCAGGCGCCATCATCCGCGAGTGCTTCTGCGGTCCCTGCTTCGGCGCCGGAGACTGCCCTGCCAACGGCGAGCTCTCCATCCGCCATACTACAAGAAACTTCCCGAACAGAGAGGGCTCCAAGCCCGGAGAGGGACAGCTGAGCGCAGTGGCGCTGATGGATTCACGTTCCATCGCGGCTACAGCGGCAAACGGCGGCAGGCTGACCGCTGCATCGGATCTCGACGTTGAATATACCAACCCCGAGTATATCTTCGATACCAGCATCTACGAGAAGAGAGTCTACAACGGCTGGGGCAAGCCTGAGCCCGAGGCTGAGTTGAAGTTCGGTCCGAATATCAAGGACTGGCCGCAGATGCCCGAGCTCTCCGATGACCTGCTCGTGAAGGTATGCTCATATATCACCGATCCCGTGACGACCACCGACGAGCTCATCCCGTCCGGCGAGACATCAAGCTATCGTTCCAATCCCGAGAGGCTCAGCGAGTTCGCACTCTCCCGCCGCGATCCTCAGTATGTAGGACGCAGCAAGCAGATGCGTCAGGCCGAGCGCGACAGAGAGGCGGGCAAGGGACTGACCGATGAGATCAAGGCGGTATACGAGGCTCTAAGGAAAGCCGGCGTAGCCTGCGATCCCGAGGGAACCGTAGTCGGATCTACGATATTTGCTAACATGCCCGGTGACGGCTCCGCACGTGAGCAGGCTGCTTCCTGCCAGCGTGTGATGGGAGCCTGCGCGAACTTCGCAAAGCAGTATGCGACGAAGCGCTACCGCTCGAACTGCATCAACTGGGGTATGACTCCGTTCCTTGTGGAGAATCCCGAGATATTCGCTCTCGGCGACTATATCTTCGTCCCCGGTCTCAAAAAGGCTATCCTCGAGGGCGCCGATAAGATACAGGCATATGCAGTCCGTCAGGACGGAACGGTCACACCTTTTGAGACGAGCACCGGAGCTCTGACAGAGCCGGAGAGGCAGATCATCGCAGACGGCTGCCTGATCAACTACTATCGCAAGAGTAAATGACATGATGTTGGGGGCAGATGGCTTTCTGCCCCCGGCGAAAGGAGTCCGGACATGAACATAACCATGCCATACGGGAAGGGGAGCATCAGTGCTTCTCTCCCGGATGATGCAGATGTCACCGTCATTGACCCGCAGGCGCAGCCAGTAGACGGAAGCGATGTCGAGAGGATCCAAGAGGCGCTTGATCATCCGATAGGTACAGAGGCTCTTGAGAAGATGGTAACTCCCGGGGATCGTGTCCTGATCGTCATCAACGACCATACAAGACCCGGTCCCACCCGGGAGATAGCGGCGACTGTCACGGCACGGCTTGAGAAGGCGGGCGTCCCCGACGGCAATATCCGCTTTATCGTGGCGACCGGATCCCATCGTGCGCCCACCGCCGACGAGATGAAGGAGATACTCGGCGATGAGTTTCTCGGCAGATATGAGATTCTGTATCATGACTGCCGCGACCACAGCAGGCTCTTTCTCGCCGGTCAGGTGCAGGGACTGGATGTATGGCTCAATACAGCCATAAAGGAATGTACATTTCTCATCACCACCGGACTGATTGCTCCTCATCATACTGCAGGCTTCTCCGGCGGCAGAAAGAGCATCCTCCCCGGCATCACAGGTCTTGAGACATTGCATATCCACCACTCTCTTCCGTTGCGTCCCTACGAGCCGTCAGTCGGGAAGATCGAAAATAACCGCTTCCATGATGTGGCTCTAAGCGCTGCGAAGATGGCCAAAGTCAGATTTATGGTCAATGCCGTGCAGGATATGAAGAAGCAAAATGTCGCCTTCGTAGCCGGTGATATCGAGCAGGCGCATGCCGCAGGCGTAGAGATCTGCCGCAGGTACAACACAGTGCCTGTATCGGGACATGCGGACATCGTGATTGCCAGCCCCGGCGGCTATCCCAGAGACAGCGACCTGTATCAGGCGCAGAAGGGTCTCGCGGTGGCAGAGCTCCTCGTCAAGCAGGGCGGAACCATGATACTCTGCGCCCGAGGCGAGCTTGGTGTCGGCGAGGGGCTCTTCCCCCAGTGGATGAAGGAAGGCAGCAGCCCGCAGGACATCGTCGACCGTTATCGCCGCGAGGGCTTCAATGTCGGCAACAACAAGGCATTTATGTATGCAAGAGCATTGCTTCGCGGCAGGATCATCATCGTCTCCGAGCTGCTGGATCCGGATGAGCTTCACGAGATGTTCCTCGACTGGGCTCCGGATCTGCAGACGGCGGTAGATCAGGCTCTTGCCCAAAAGCCTGATGCGCGTGTGCTCGTACTGCCCAGAGCAGTCAATCTCATCCCGGAGGTTGCCGAAGGATAAAGCGTGACTGTAGCAGCAAATCGCACAAACAAGCGGATATGATGCTGCAAGGCGACATATCCGTCAATTAAAACAGGAGGGTTTGATATGGGAACAATCAGTGTAAAGGGTGCCTGTGACCTTCATATTCACACAGCACCGGATATCTTCGGCAGACTGGCGGATGATATCGAGGTCGCAGAGGTCTGCCGTGAGGCAGGCATGCGTGCCATCGTCTTTAAGTGCCATGCCGATACTACCATGACCCGCGCTTGGCATACCGAGCGCGCCGTACCCGGCATTCAGGTGAGAGGCGGCATCGTATGCAATCTCAATGTGGGCGGCATCAATCCTGCCGCCGTCGATGTGGCATTAAAGCTCGGAGCCGTCGAGGTCTGGATGCCGACCTACCACTCTCTCGCTCACTACAAGGAAACCGGCAAGATGGGCGGCTACGGACATATGGGCGCAGATGTAAAGATGGACTATTCTGTCTCTCCAATCACCATACTTGACGAAAAGGGCGAGCTCATCCCCGAGATAGAGCCGATTCTCAAGCTCATCAAGCGGCACAATGCCATCCTCGGAACCAGCCATCTCAGCTCGGTTGAGGCTCTCAAGCTCATCGCGGCTGCAAGAGACTGCGGACTGGAGAGGGTCGTCCTGACACATCCCTTCTTCGCTCCGCCCAGCTGCACCATCGAGGACGTGAAGAAGGCAGTCGATATGGGTGCCTTCGTGGAGTTCTGCGCCGGCAATGCTCTCAGCCCGATACCCAAGGCGATCAATATCCAGCTCTACAAGGAGGCTGTCGAGGCTGTCGGATCGGATCATCTCATCATATCCAGCGACTGCGGATCTCCCAGAAAGACCACTCCGCCGGAGACGCTGCGTATGTTCGGCGCATCACTGTCCATACTCGGCGTTGCTGACAAGGATATCGAGGCGATGATGATTCATAACTACGACAAGATCCTTGATCTTCCGCCGATTGAATAAGGTTTGACACTCCATACACGTGATGCTATAATTCCCCGCAATGAACAAGGGCGTTCATTTCTCCGCGGTGCGGTCTGATATGACCTGCGATCGCGGCAGGATGGATGCCCTTGTTTTTTGAGTAAGTAGACATATACATCTGCTTCATGTAAACTTACGCATATGTACCGGTATACGGTCATCCCGACCGCACAGGAAGGATCAGTCATGAAATATTCGTCTCAGGAAGTCATGCAATTTGTCAAGGAGGATGTCAAGTTCATCCGTCTTGCATTTTGTGATATCTACGGCAAGCAGAAAAATATATCCATCATGCCCGGCGAGATAGAAAAGGCATTCAGGCACGGCATCCCGTTCAATCCGCAGCCCATCGCGGGCTTCGGAGACATAAAGCATCTGGATCTCTATCTCATGCCGGATCCCGATACGTTGTCGATCCTCCCGTGGCGTCCCGATCACGGGCGTGTGGTCAGGATGTACTGCTCCATACGCAATATGGACGGCAGTATATGCGAATGTGACAGCCGAAGCATCCTGTCCCGCGCCGTCGAGGCGGCAAAGGCAGAGGGCATCACATTCTCTTTCGGTACGAGGATGGAATTTTACCTGTTCAAATGCGATGAGAACGGAGAGCGCACGCTGCAGCCGCACGATCATGCCGGATATATGGATATCGCACCCGATGACAGGGGGGAGAATATACGCCGCGAGATAGATCTGTCTCTGGAGCAGATGAATATCCTCCCGGAGAGCTCCTATCACAAGGAGGGCCCCGGTCAGCATGAGATCGACTTTCGCTATGCGGATCCGCTCACGGCAGCCGATGACGAGACGACCTTCAAGTCGGTTCTCAAGACGATAGCAGACCGCAACGGTCTGTACGCCGATTTCTCGCCCAAGCCGCTCAAGGACGCACCCGGCAACGGATTTCATATCACCATCGGAGCGCATGATGCATCGGGGCATGATATGTCATCCTATGTGGCGGCCGGTATATTAAACCGCGCTGCTGATATGTCGGTGGTGCTCAATCCCTCGCCCGAGTCGTATGAACGTCTGGGCAACTACAAGGCGCCCGGATATGTCACATGGTCTGCGGAAAACCGCTCCCAGCTCATCAATCTCTCGACCAATCGTGACGGCAGCGGACTGATAGTGATGCGCTCTCCCGATGCCATGGCCAATCCGTACCTTGCCTTTGCTCTGCTCATATATGCAGGGCTTGAGGGAATACGCAATCAGGCGCAGCTGTGCGCGCCTGTCAATACGGATCTTGACGCGGCCGATGATAATATACTCGCCTCACTGGAGGCGCTCCCCGCCAGCCGCAGGAAGGCGGCCGCTCTTGCCAAGCGAAGTATATTTATGAATGAAAATCTTCCGAGAACCATCATCGAAGAGTACTGCAGATAGAATTGGTTACAGTGTGGGAGTGCGAAGCACGAAACAATCCGTGTAACCGGAGGTTCGGGTGCACCTGAACCATAATTGAGAGCACGAACCGCAGCTGTCCGGAGATCAGACTCGGCCGTGT
>CAVJQN010000048.1:0-11952 GCA_963651635.1 Agathobacter sp. | reverse complement strand
AGATGTCCTGTCCATGAAGCCGCGCACCGCTTTTCTTATGTCAGTCGGCGCATCTGCAAACTCCACCCGATATCCCGCACTCGCCACGCAGCTCATCGCCTTGCCGCTGTCATCGGGGATGAAGCGCAGCCGCGTCACCGCTACTCCCGGACACATGACTGCGGACAGCCGCCTCAGATATTCATCCTCCAGCGCCGCGCTCCGCGCCTCATCCGCCCGTATCGCCTCCGTATCACCCAGCAGCGCATCGTCCAGCGTGATATCAACATACTCCCCGATGCTTTCCAGCCCTATGCCCAGCGGCGCGGCAAAGCTCATGATCTGGTGCGGCGAGAAGCCCTCGCTGTACTTGATCGGTATATCCGCACGGCGCATGGCGCGCTGAAAAAATCTCATCAGATCCAGATGCCCTACGTATTTCATATTGCCGGTCTTGGAGAATTTAATTCTGGCTCTCATAGCAGACACCTCCTCCGAAGCTCCTCGCGCCGCAGCCCATGCAGCCCTGCCGACAGTTCGGGCTCACCTCGCCCTTCATGGCGCGCTGCCACTCGCGCTTGAAGAACTCCTTGCTCACGCCGATATCTATGAAATCCCACGGCAGCAGCTCGTCCAGCGACCTCTCGCGCTCGTTGTACCATGCCATGTCAGTGCCGGTTTCCTCAAATGCCGCCTCCCATGCCTCAGGCTTGAAGCAGTCCGACCACGCATCGTACATCGCGCCCTTTTTGTACGCGCACTCTATGAGGTCGCTCAGCCTCCTGTCGCCCCTTGCAAATACGCCCTCCAGCACCGACAGATACGGATCGTGATATGAGTAGCGCAGCGACTTCTGATTGAGCTGTTCTCTGATATGTGCCTTCACACCCTGCGCTCTGCGCACATATTCCTGCGAATCGCACATCTGCGCCCACTGGAACGGCGTAAAGGGCTTCGGCACGAAAAATGACGAGCTGGCGGATATCTGCACCCTCCCGAAGCGCTGCTCCTTGGGTATGGAATAGTAGTTCTCGGCTATCCGCTCGCACAGCTCCCCTATGCCGTCGCGATCCTCCTGCGTCTCCGTCGGCAGACCCAGCATGAAGTAGAGCTTCACCTTGTTCCAGCCGCCCTTGAACGCCTCCATGGAGCCGTGCATGATATCCTCCTCCGTGATGCCCTTGTTGATGACATCGCGCAGTCTCTGCGTGCCCGCCTCCGCCGCAAATGTCAGCGACGACTTCTTCACGTCCTGTATCTTGTTCATGACATCCAGCGAGAACCTGTCTATACGCAGCGACGGCAGAGATATATTTACATGCTTTTTGGCCGTATACTCTATCAGAAACTCCAGCAGAGGCTCTATATTGCTGAAATCGCTGGAGCTGAGCGAGCTGAGAGATATCTCCTCTGAGCCTGTGATATCCAGCATCGCTATGGCATATTTCTTCAGATATTCCAGACTGTGCTCGCGCAGCGGACGATAGATAAATCCCGCCTGACAGAATCTGCATCCTCTGATGCAGCCGCGCATGATCTCCAGCACCACGCGGTCCTGCGTGACCTTGATGAACGGAACCACGGGACTGTCTATGAACCTCGCGTCGTCCATATCCAGCACGAGCTGGCGCTTCACAACAGCCGGTGCGTCTCCATATACAGGCTCAAAGCTCCTTAGCGTCCCGTCCTCGTTATACTCCGGGCGATAAAGCTCCGGCACATATATGCCCTCTATGCCCGCTGCCGCACGCAGAAATTCCTTCCTTGATGCGCCCTCGCGCTTCATCCGACCGTACAGATCCATCAGCCTGTCGTACTGCACCTCACCCTCTCCTATGTAAAAGAGGTCAAAAAAGTCCGCGATAGGCTCCGGATTGTATGTGCAGCTGCCGCCTCCGACGACTATCGGATCCGTATCACTCCTGTCCCTGGCACGCAGCGGTATCCCGCCCAGATCCAGCACCTGCAGGATATTGGTATAGCACATCTCATATCCCAGAGTGATCATGAAGAAATCCATCTCGCGCACCGGTGTCTGCGTCTCCAGCGTAAAGAGCGGTATGCCCTCCCTGCGCATGATCGCGTCAAGATCCGTCCACGGCGAGAATACACGCTCGCAGTAGGTGTCCTGCCTCCTGTTGAACAGCCCGTACAGTATCTGCATGCCTATATTGCTCATGCCTATCTCATAGACATCGGGGAAGCAAAAGGCGATCCGGATATCCACCGACTCCGGATCCTTCACGCACATATTTACCTCTCCGCCCGTATATCTGGCGGGTTTTTCTATCTTATACAAGATGTCATCCGACAAAAAAGGCTTTATCATATCTCTTCTCTCTCTTCCAGATCTCTGGACAGCGCCTCCAGATAGTGCACTGGCATATCTCCCGCGTGCTGGCGTATCTTGTACGACTTGTCTATCTCATCATATGTGAAGCTCTTGCGTCCTCCCTGCTCCATGCGCTCCCAGAAGGTGCAGACCTCCCTGTACGGCAGGTAGTAGAACTCATCTCTGGCGGAGTAGTGAAGTATGATAAATGACACCCCGCCCTGCTCCTCGTACTCTCCCATGAATCGCATCTGGTGTTCATGGATATTTTGCAGGGGAAATGTATCCGCCTGACACTCCTTCGCGTCAAAGCATACCGGAACTCCCTGCACCACGCCTATATAGTCCACAGTCGATTTCTGGTCAAAATACGCCAGCGTGATATGCCTTGTGTCCTTGTCTATGTCGATGGGCGTGATGGGCGTCGGTATCTTCTGTATCAGCCCGAGCCTCTTGCTTCTGTATGATTCATTTGTATGATTTATCAGATCCTCAAGGGTAGAGCCTCGAAGTCCGCGGGTCTTCCATGTTCCCATCCGTAGCCTCCGATTGCTTTCTTTATATCATCAGGCGCGGGCGCGATGAAGCGCCGCCCGTCCGGCAGTGTTAGCGACCATGCATGCAGGAGCTGGCGCGGGTAGGCGCGTCCGCCGCCGTACTTCGCGTCTCCGCATATCGGATATCCCAGCGCCGCCAGCTGCGCGCGTATCTGATGCGTCCTCCCGGTATGGATACGCACCATGACCAGCGTCCGCTCCCCGTCAGTATATACGGGCTTGAACTCCGTATCTATCAGCTGTCCGCCGTCATGACCCTGCGCTTTCTTTCCCGTCAGCTCCATTATTCTCACCTTATTGGTCGCATGATCCTTGATAAGCATCGACCTGATGCGCCTGCCCTCGCGCAGCTCGCCCTGCACCACCGCCAGATAGTCCTTTTTCACGCTCCTTGCGCGTATCATGGCTGACATTTCCTGCAGGCTCTTGAGCGACTTGCCGCATACCAGCACTCCGCTCGTATTGCGGTCCAGCCGGTTGCAGACCGACGGGTGAAATGTCCTTTGCTGCTCCCGGGTTATCTCCCCTCTCGTCAGCATCCTGTCAATCAGCAGCTCCACCGCGGATATATCCTGCGGCTGCGCCTTCTGCGACAGCATCCCGGCAGGCTTGTTGATAACCAGTATATCCCTGTCCTCATACAAAACCGCCCTGTCAAACGCCTCGCGCAGCCGCAACAGCTCAGGTGAATCATGTTTCCAGCGAGCTGTTCTGTCTATACTGTCTATATCTGTACGAACCGGAACCGCTCTGCCGGTGCCTGTTCTGTCTGCATCTGCCCTCTCCTCATCAGATAAGCGAATTGCCCTATCAGCCTGAGTCCTAGTATGCCTATCCAAGGCATCGTACCCGCCTTGACCGCCGCTCTCGGCATCGCGTCTTTCACAGGCGCCAGCGCCGCATTTACTGTCTTCACCATGCTGCTCACCCGCGAACTTCTCATATGTCTCCTCGGAGAACCATATGCGGATCATATCGCCGTCCGCGACGATCTCGGAGCCTGCCGCCTTTTTACCGTTCAGAGTGATATTCTTCTTTCGCAG
Organism: Agathobacter sp.; assembly: GCA_963651635.1. Taxonomy (GTDB): domain Bacteria; phylum Bacillota; class Clostridia; order Lachnospirales; family Lachnospiraceae; genus Darwinimomas. The sequence continues at coordinate 8,041 of CAVJQN010000048.1, read as the reverse complement.
CATCTTGTATATAAAGCTGTCCGCCGCGTTCGGCAGGAGCTTTCGCAGGAGCTTATCCAGACGCTGCCCGCTCTCGTTATATCCTGCGCGGATCTCTCTCATGTCCACCGCCATCCCGGATAATACTTGTTCTTGCATCTCCTGCCCGACTGCTTGATCCAGCCGAGCGGATGTCCCTCGACACATACGAGACGATAGCCGTCATGTTCATCGTCCGCCTCCAGCGTCTCGCATTTCAGATATCGCATGACGCGGTCGTCCTCCAGACGCAGATTCATGGCGGATCCCATCTCACCGACGCTTGCAGCCATGGCATGCGCCTGCGACGGCTCGAAGCGCCCGTTTCTCGTCCGTCCCAGCAGCAGACCTGTGCGTATATAATGTATCGCCGGATCCAGTCTCGCGCCGACCGGGAGCAGGTATGTATACTCATTGAGGACATATTCCTGCCTGTCGCCGACCTGATCCCAGTATCTGCGCTCGCCGCATATCGGTATGCTGAGCATCCCGTATTCCGTTTCCATCGGAGCCGGATCACTGCATATCTTTGATGCTGTATCCGTCACGGTTTTCTGATAGTCTGTACCTGTCGCATCCGCTCCATCCGCGTCATCCCCGCCGCGCTTATGAAGTTTGCATACGAAATGCCCCTCGCCCCGCAGCTCGTGCGGATAGAGCTTTTCCATCCTCTCGACCTCAAACTCGGGAAATGCATGCACGAACCAGTCTATATTGTCCTCGTCCTCCGTGCGTGAGAATGTACATGTCGAATATACCATAGTCCCGCCGGGCTTCAGCATCCCTGCGGCTTTCGCCAGCACCTCACGCTGTATCGGCGCGAAATACTCAGGTCCGTGCTCTCTGTACGCGGTGAGCACGTCGCGGTTCTTTCGGAACATCCCCTCGCCCGAGCAGGGCGCATCGACCAGTATCCGGTCGAAAAACTCAGGATATACAGCAGCCAGCTGTGCGGGATCCGCGCATGTGATGACAGCATTGGATATGCCCGACAGCTCTATGTTCTTCAGCAGTGCCTTGGCACGCGACGCGCTGGGATCGTTGGAATAAAGGCATCCGCGCTCTCCCAGACGGCATGCTATCTGCGTGCTCTTGCCTCCCGGCGCGGCGCACAGATCCAGCACCATATCATCCGGCTGCACGTCCAGCCATGTCACCGGCGTCATCGCCGTAGGCTCCTGTATATAGTACAGCCCGGCATAATAAAACGGATGTCTGGTAAAGTGTGATACATCCTCTACGTAGAATCCGTTTTCGACCCACGGGATCGGCTCATGAGCCTGCTCTATTTTGTTAAAAACAGCATCGGGACACGTCTTCAAGGTATTGATCCGTATCCCGAGTGCCGGTCTGTCGGAGAGCGCCTCGATATACCGCTTAAAATCAGCTCCCAGCTGATCCCTCATGGCATCCGCGAACGCCTCCGGCAGTTCATTATATGAAATCATAGATATTACTGTTCCTCGTCATTGTTGGCCGCAGAGAGCTCGTTGCGGTTGTTTTCCAGTATCTCGTAGCTGCTCTCCATGGAGCGCATAAACGCGTCAAATCTGCCCTTGGACTCATCCATGATATGCTCCATGATGGTCTCCAGACTTCCGAGCATATCATCACTGTACTTCATGATGGAGCGCTTCATGTTGTTGGCATCGGAGAGTGCGTTGGACAGTATCGCCTCGGCCTGATTGTTCGCGTCGTCTATGATCTGGTTCGCCGATGCGTGCGCCTTCTGCATGATCTCGTGCTCGTCCAGCATCTGCGCCGTCACCTTGTTGGCTTCATCGACCATGCTGTTGGCCTGCTCCTTGGCGCTGTTGATGATAGCGTCCTGATTTTTGATGACCTTCTGGTACTGCTTGACCTCCTCAGGCACCTGCAGACGCAGCTCCGTGAGCAGCTCCAGCAGCTCCTCCTTGTTGACCACTATCTTGGAGGACGACAGCGGATATGTCTTGCAGTTCTCTACATAGTCCTCGATTTCTTCGATGATTCTCTCTATCCCGCTCATAAAACATCCTCCCTAGTGCATATACTTTGCCCTGACGCGCTCTGCCACTCTCGTATCCACGAACTCCGTGATATTCTCGCCGTACGATGCTATCTCCTTGACGATGCTGGAGCTCAGATACGAATATTTCAGATTCGTCGTAAAGAATACGGTATCTATATCCGGCGCTATGACACGGTTTGTCTGCGCTATCTGCATCTCATACTCGAAGTCGGTCACGGCTCTCAGTCCCCTGACCAGCACGCTCGCTCCCTCGCGATGTGCCAGATCCACCAAGAGTCCGTCAAATGATATCACACGCACATTCGGTATATTCTCCACGACCTCCTCCAGCATCTCCACACGCTCCTGCGTAGAGAAAAGAGGCGCCTTGGCGCTGTTGTTCAGTACCGCTACTATCAGTTCGTCAAATGCCAGCGCAGCTCTCATGATGACATCCGTATGACCGTTTGTCACGGGATCGAAGCTGCCTGCATATATAGCTTTCTTTGACATATTAGTGCTCTTTCTGCGCCAGCCGCAGGAATACATGCTTATTGCTCTTGTATTCCTTTACTTTGATTATTTCATACCCCAGTGTGCCCAATATGTCAATATCCGCCTTGATGCTCATCTCCACTATAAATACGGTATCCTCGTCCGCCAGCGCACTGGAGCTCAGATAACGCAGAGCCGACTGCTCCAGCCCCTTGTCATACGGCGGATCCATGAAAATGATATCAAACGGCGCACCTGCCGTCCTCTCCAGCCTCGCCAGCGCCGCCACGGCATCCGCCACTATCAGCTCGCCCTCCTGTGTGAAGTGCGTATGCTCCAGATTGTCGCGTATACATGCCGCCGCCTTCGTGCTGTTCTCCACAAAGACCGCCTTGACGGCTCCCCTGCTGAGCGCCTCGATGCCTATCGCTCCGCTTCCGGCATACAGATCCAGAAATCTCGCGCCCGGCAGATCAAAATTGATCATGTTGAACAGGGTTTCCTTTATCTTGTCCGTCGTGGGGCGCGTCTCGTCCCCCGGTATCGTCCTGAGCAGCAGCCTTCTTGCTGTTCCTGCGATCACTCTCATATCAAACCTCCGTGTCCGTCATGCTCCCGGACCGCCGCTGATGCCTTCCTTTACAGACTCCTGCGTCTGAGGCGCGACAGTACCGGTCACACCCGGACCGCCGCTGATGCCCTCTACCGGAGCCGCCGTCACAGGCTGAGTCTCAGGCGGCAGAGTAACCACAGGAGCTGCGGTCGGCGGCACTGTCGGCGCTGCCGTAGCCGCGGGCTTTGTAGCTGTCGTCGGCTTCGTCGTGGTCTCCTGCGGCTTCGTCGTGCCTGTCTCGACCGGCTTATCAGGATCCACATATGTGCTCGCTCCGCTGGAGCCCTCCAGCTTGTAGCAAAGCACAGGACATCCGGCTTCTATCTCGTTGTAGAGCTTCTTTGCCGCCGCATATGGCATATTGATGCAGCCGTGTGAGCCGTTGGTCTTGTATATAGTGCCTCCGTATGACGATCTCCATGACGCGTCATGCATGCCGATGCCGCCATTGAAAGGCATCCAGTAGTTCACATGCGACTCGTATTCGTAGGTGCCGTCTGCCCGTCTCTGCCCGCGCAGGATACGATCCGTCTGCTTGTAGGTCAGCGAATATGCCCCGACCGGCGTCACTCGCTTGGAATTGGAGGCAAGACCCGATACGAAGTCCGAGTCGAGTATCTGCTCTCCGTTCTTATAGTAGTACAGATGCTGCGCGGTCAGGTTGATCTCTACATATGTATCGCCGTAGTCATGATCACCGTGCGCCGCCGCAGTTCTGGCATATACCGGATCTCTCTCCACGGACTGCGCCGCGGTGATATCCGCCTTTATCTGCTCGACCTCATCCGGCTGATTGACCTGCCAGCCGTATGACCCGCCCGTTATGGTGACAGTCGGTCCCCAAGAGGTGTCCAGCTCCTTGGGCAGATACAGCGTGTCGAACTCTCCTGCCACCTCGTCCGCCACGAACTGCACGATCTGCTCATCGTCAAATGTCAGTGTTCCGTCATCCTCCACCGTCAGCCACTCGTCGATCAGATCTCCGTTGATCTCCAGATCCGAATAGAGGTACTTGATCGTGATGGTCATGTATTTGTTCAGCTTGGTGACTCTCGCGACCAGCCTGCTGTCATTTGAGCGGCGCTTAGGCTGAGCGTAGATCTCGGGAGCTGATGTCAGATCCACGGAGTCGTCCATAGTCAGCATCGCGTCCCTTATCATCTGCATCGCCTGATCCTGATCTATGATCACATTGCCCTCTACCTCGGGTATGACCTCGTAGCCTCGTGTCTTGATATAGTCGCTCACATAGGCATCCTCGGGCTCGATCGCGGTCTCATCGTCAAAGCATGCGAGTGCCGACGCGGCCTCGATGAATTTCTTCTCATCAAGGCGCGTCATGGTCGATACCTTATAGTCCCGCTGCGTGAAGAATCCCTCGATCCACCTGAATCGGTTCTGATACTGGAGTATCGTCTCCGGCACATCTCCCGTCACGTATTCCAGCCCGACCTGCTGTGCGGACAGCAGCTCATCCTCGCGCTCGCGCGATACCACCCGCAGCGAGTAGTCATGGGTCTGCGTCCTGATGATTTCCTTGATCTCCTGCGGTGTCTTGCCCTGCGCGGATATGCCGTTTATGTACGTGCCGGGTATGTATGTATCTTTGTATCTGACAACCATGAAGATATAGTATGCCGCCGAGACTGCCAGCAGCATAAGCGCGACGATACCCATGATCCTGCGTCTGCGTTTCCTGACCTCGGGATCCGGTTCGGTCTCGTATGAGTTTTCCCTGTCCTCTTTATCCTCTTTGTCCTGGCTGCCCTCGGCACGTGAGCGTCCTATCTCCCTGCGCTCTACGGACGCTCCGACGCCGGGCGTCTTGACAGTTGCATTTTTACCTATATCTATCGCCTTGCCGGACTTAGCAGAGCTGTCAGCGCTGCCGGATTTTTCTGATTGCTCGGGCTTTTCTGATTGCTCGGTTTGCTCGGATTTTTTATCTTCTCTATGCGTTTCGTTTTCTGTTTTCTGGGTATCCTTTTTATCTATTTTATCCGTTTTATCTGATACGTTGGACTCATCTTTATTATCCGACTTAAACACTCTGTCGGTTTCTCCGAGTTCTCCGGGCTCCTCTGTATCCACAGGATTATCTGTTTTTTCCTCGGATTTATCTGATTTACTAGGCGCGCCCGGGGCGTCGGAACTCTCCGCCTTGCCTGATCCGTCCGCCCCGTCAGAGCTGTTCGATGGATTTGACTCAAGCGGTTTGTTTTCCTCACCCATCTTGTCCGATTCGCTCGTTTTGTCGTTCCCGTTATTTTTGTCGGGTTCACCCGTTTTATCCGTCTCAACCAACTTGTTTGATTTATCTGATTTGCCCGCCTCAGATGGCGCAACCAATCTTCTAGAGACAGCCGCTTTGCCCGACCCGTCTGAGCCATTCGGTAAATCTGCCTCAGGCGTTTTGCCGTCCTCGCCCGTTTTGTCGGATGCACCGACATCGCCCGGCTCTGCCTTGACGTCCTCCGTCTTTGCACCCTCTGCCTTGACATCCTGCGCCTTGACGGCATGTGCGGACTTTATCATCTCCTCTATATTGCTCGCGAGCCTCACCCCCGCATGCCGGGGTGCCGCCTGCAGCCTTCCAGCGACGCGCGGAGCATCGGATCCGACGCCGTTACTATCCCTTCTCGCCGCGCCTGCACCCGCTTTCGCTATGCCGGAACCGTTTCCCACCGCGTCTGCGTTCGCTTTTGCTATGCCGGAACCGTTTCCAGTCGCGTCCGCAGCCATGCCGAAAGCAGGCGCATCTGTCTGCGTCTGCTCTCCGTCATCCATATCGTCGGTCATATCCTCATAGACACCGGGCACAGTACCCTCACTGAGCACTCTGCGCACCTCATTTTCGAGGTGCCGATCGATGTCTCCGATATCTTTGTCCAAGCCTGCGTCCGTATCCCTGTCTCTCATCTGTACCCGCTATCCGCTGCATATCACAGGTTCATCCTGTCCATGACTGCCGCCTTGTATCTGTCCATCTCCGCCCGCATCCTCACGACCTCGTCCTCGTCCGGGCGAAACTCACTGCTCCTGACATATTCGCATGCCTGCGATGCCGCCCGCAGCATATCGGCATCCGCATATATATCGGCGAGTTCGAAATGCATCTGTCCGCTCTGGGACTCGCCCAGTATCTCTCCCGGTCCGCGCAGCTTCAGATCCTCATTGGCTATATAAAAGCCGTCGTTGGAGCTTGCGATGACTGAAAGCCGTTTTCTCGCGCTCTCCGAGTCCGATGTCCTCACAAATATGCAATACGACTGCGCGTCGCCGCGCCCGACCCTCCCCCGCAGCTGATGGAGCGCCGCGAGACCGAATCTCTCGGCATTTTCTATCATCATGACAGTGGCGTTGGGGATATCGACCCCGACCTCGATGACCGTCGTCGATACCAGCACATCGGTCTCTCCCGCCGCCATGGATGCCATGATTTGATCCTTTTCAGCCTGCTTCATGCGGCCGTTAAGGCATTGTATCATAATATTATCCGGAAAAACAGACCGCAGCTTGCCCGCGTAGTCCGTGACATTCTCCGCATCCATGAACTCGCTCTCCTCGACCATCGGACATATCACATATGCCTGATGTCCTGCCTCTATCTCGTTGAGGATGGTGCGATATGCCTTGCCCCGGTCGCGCTGCGTGATGACCGCGTTTTTGATCGGAAGTCTGCCTGCTGGCTTCGTATCTATAACGGATATATCGAGATCTCCGTACAGTATGACTGCCAGCGTCCTCGGTATCGGAGTGGCGCTCATGACCATGATATGCGGGTCGTAGGACTTATCTGCCAGCATCCTGCGCTGATTGACGCCGAAACGGTGCTGCTCGTCCGTGATGACCAGCGCCAGACGGTCGTACTCGACAGATTCCTGTATCAGCGCATGGGTGCCTATGATCATATCCGCCTCGTGCGAGGCGATGGCGGCATATGCGGCTCTCTTTTGCGCCGCTGTCATGGAGCCTGTCACCAGCAGCACACGCGGTCTGTGCTCTGCCCCTGCAAAGAGCGCCGTCACCTTTTCATAATGCTGTACGGCCAGCACCTCGGTCGGCACCATCAGCGCAGACTGGAAGCCGTTCCTAAAGCACAGGTACATCGCAGCCAGTGCGACAGCCGTCTTGCCGGAGCCCACATCTCCCTGTATCAGCCGGTTCATGACCCTGCCGGAGCACATATCGCGGCAGGCATCCTGCACGGCTCTTTTTTGTGCATCGGTCAGCTCATACGGGAGCAGAGCAGCATACTCGTCATATGCCCCGGTCTCGTTCAGCACGAAATGCGAGACCACTCCGTCCTCATTTTCCTTGATCCTGCGTATGTTATACAGGAACTTGAAGAACTCGTCGAAGGCTATACGCCTGCGCGCCTGCGCCGCCGCCTCCTCGGACTGCGGGAAATGCATCATGCGGCTCGCCTTTTCATACTCCCACAGGCCGTAGCGCTCCCTGATATCTACCGGCATCCAGTCCTCGGGGAATGAATAGCTCTCCAGCGCCTGACGCACCGCCTTTTCCAGCGTCTTTTGCGATATGCCCCGGGTCAGCGGATATACAGGTCTGAGGCTCCCCTCCAGCCTTGCATATGCCTCGCAGGTATATATGAGCGGATGCTCGATCACGAGCGTGGAGTTCTTCCTGCGGCTCACCTTTCCGGCAAAGACATATTCCTGATCCGTATGCAGCCCTCCGGCGATGAATGGCGAATTGTACCAGACTACATTTATATGTCCCGATATATCCTCTATCCTGCCGTTTGTGATCTTGAGCCTTCCGGCACGTATGGTCCTCGGTACGGCAGACAGGCTCGCCCTCACGGCGCATGTCCTGCCCTCCTGCACCTGATCGATCGAAACCGCCTCAACATAAGGAATAAACCTCACCGGGTAATACCTGATGAGGTCCTCCACTGTTCG
>CAVJQN010000047.1:1243-6508 GCA_963651635.1 Agathobacter sp. | reverse complement strand
GATGAGAAGAGCCGCGCACAGTATATTCCTTGAAATGCTGCTTAGCTTCATATAGCCCCCGTACTTACTCAACCTTCTTGAGCATGGTGCTGATCTCGTTGTACCAGCCGTCCTCCGAGAGTGACCCGGTGACTACTCTGAGTATCTCGCCGTCCTCTCCTATGAAATATGTAGTCGGGTAGCCGTAGACATTGGAGAAGATATAGTCCTCCAGCTCGGCGTCGGGATAGTAATTCTCGTAGGTCGCACCGCGCTGCCTGAGTATCTTTCTGGCTGATTCCAGATATTCCTGCTGCACCTCGCCCTGATAGCTGACATCTATGCATATGCCGATGACATGGGCACGTCCCGCGAACTTGGCCGCGGCGCTTTCGATATCCGGCATCTCCTGTATGCACCAGCCGCAGCCCGTATACCAGAAATTGATGACGGTCAGCGGGTATTCGGCAAATATACTCTCATCGACAGTCACGGAGGTATCCGAGAGATCTGTCATAGTGAACGCGGGGAAATGCTCGCCTGTTGCGGCCGCGTCATCCTCGGAGAGATTTCCTCCGGATGCCGTAAGCGCGGTAAAGACGGTCGCCATGACGAGAAATACCGCGATGAAGCAGCGCCTGATGATTTTAAGATTGGATGCAGTCGTCCAGATGATCGGGAGCTTCTTTTTCTTGTCCGGCATATATTCTCCTCTCGATGGTATAAATGACACATTGTTTCGCGCGTTGCGCTCCCGCGGCTACGCTTCGCTTCGGTCTCAAGGTCAAACATTCTCACGCAAGCGAGCCTGCATCGGAGGTATCACCTTTTACCCATAGTACTTGGGATGAAGTCAGGCACGCTTCTATTATAGAAATATCCCCACCAGCGCCGCAAGACCCAGAAAGACGACGGGATGGAGATCCTTGGTCTTCTTGCACCAGCGCGTCAGATAGAGCAGCACCGCCGCCAGTCCGACATATACGGGATTGACGGATGTAGCCTGTGGCAGCTCATAGACGCTTCCTATACCGAGGAAGGCGATGAGTATGATATTGAGGCAGGCAGCCGCGATCAGCCCGACCGACGCGGGGCGCAGCCCGTAAAATGCCGCATCTACATATTTGTTGTTGCGGAACTTGTCGAGCATGGCCGCGATGATGAGTATGACGATGATGGACGGAGCGATCAGTCCGACCGTCGCCACGACTCCGCCGACGAGCCCGGCTGTCTTGTATCCTACATAGGTGGCGGTATTGACGCCGATGGGTCCCGGTGTGCTCTCCGATACCGCGATCATGTCCGCGAGGTCATTAAGTGTAAACCACCCGGTCTTGAGCGCCATCTCCTTGAGGAAGGGCACGGTAGCCATGCCTCCGCCGATGCTGAAAAGCCCTGTCTTGAAGAATTCCCAGAAAAGTCTGATAAGTATATTCATGCCTTTTTCACCCGCAGCAGTATGCCGGCTATCGCCGCCAGAATCACGAAGATAACAGGGGATACGTCAAGCAGCGATGATCCCAGGAACACTATAAGGAAGATAATCATGGACGGAGAGTCCTTGATGGCGGATTTGCCGAGCTTGAGGACGGCATTGAATACCAGCACGCACACACCGATGCGGATGCCGGCAAATGCTCTCGCGACCGCCGGTATATCGGCGAAGTTGGAGATCAGAGCCGCTATGATGGTGATGATGACCAGAGAGGGAAATGCTACCCCGAGAGTAGCGATGATGCCGCCGGAGATGCCCTTGACCGAGCGTCCTACGAATGTAGCCGTGTTGACGGCTATGACGCCGGGGGTACACTGACCGATGGCATAGTAGTCCATGAGCTCATCAGAGGTCGCCCAGTGCCGATGGTCGACCACCTCGCGTTCCAGCATGGGAAGCATCGCATATCCGCCTCCGAAGGTCAGACCTCCGATGCGGGCGAATGTGACAAAAAGATCCAGATAGACATTCATTAGATATCACCCTCCGCAGTCTGTAAATGGCGCCTGTCGGGCACCCGGCCGCTTTCAGGCACGCCGATTAGTCTACCATATTGTTTGATTTATTACAATTGACGCTATATAATCCGGGTATGAATACGTATATAGTGTTCGACCTGGAGTGGAATCAGGCATCGGGGGCGAGCAGGTCCGTTGCGGGGATGCCGTTTGAGATCATCGAGATCGGAGCGGTCAAGCTGGACGCCGGTATGCAGAAAATCGACACCTTTAGAGAGGTGGTCAGACCGGTGGTCTATCCCAGGATCCACTTTCGGACACATGAGGTGATAAATATCGGTATCGAGGAGCTTCGCAGGGAAGGTATATCCTTCCGCAAGGCATGCGGAGCTTTTCTTGCGTGGTGCTATAAGGACGGCGAGAATCCGCGCTTCTGCACATGGGGAGACGCGGATATACTCCAGCTCCGCCGCAATATGCGATACTACCGGATGAAGTCGGCATTTCCCTATCCGATGCTCTACTACGATGTGCAGAAGCTCTACTCGCTGGACAGGGGTGAGAGCCGCAGAAAGGTCTACCCGCTGGATGAGGCGGTCGCCGAGCTGGGGCTGGATGCCAGCGAGCCGTTTCACCGTGCGCTGGACGACGCGATATATACGGCACAGGTGCTCAGATGTCTGGACATGGACCGGCTGAAGGCATACGTGTCTGTGGACTATTTCGCTCTGCCGGGTTCGAGTGACGAGGTCATATATCTGAAATTCCCCGACTATTCCAAGTATGTCTCGTGCGCATATGATACCAAGGAGGCGATGCTCTCCGACAAGACGGTGACGGATATGATATGTCCCCGATGCAACCGTATGCTCAAAAAGAAGCTGAGGTGGTTCACGACCAATCATCGCCAGTATCACTGCATCGGCATATGCCCGGAGCACGGATATGTGAAGGGCAAGATACGCGTCAAGCACACGGATGACGGGAAGGTATTTGCAGTCAAGACCATCAAGCAGGTGAGCGGGGAGGTCGCGGCGGCATATGAGCACAAGTACGCGACGGAGCGCGGCATCAGGCGTGAAAAGAATAGACTAGGGCGGCGAAAGTAGGTATAATCACTCAAAAAGGAGGCTGCATTATGGCTGAAAGACATACTATGAGCAGTTGGGATCGCATCCGTCAGGGTGTAGCCGACGTCGAAAATCTCATGGATCAGAAACAGTACAATCTCTCCATGGTACGCGGGAGACAGACGCTGGAGCATATGATCAACTATCTGGCACAGTCGGTGGGACTTCAGTCTCCGGATCTGAGCACCGCCGTAGATGAACTGTACAATCTCAAGGTCATATCAGCAGAGAGCCGTGAGAACTATCATAGTATACGCGCACTCGGCAACAGGGCGGCGCATGAGGGCAACAACAGCGCGGCGGACGCGGCAGCCTCCTATCAGATGCTCAGCCGCGAGGTCTACGCGTTTGCAGACTCCTATGCCAAGACGGCCAGACAGGTCGGTCAGATGATAAGAAACGGCGCTGTCGCACCGGCACGCGGCGCTTCGGGCGCATATGCGGGACAGAGAAATGCAGGCGCGCAGGGCGGCGCGTATGCGGGGCAGAGAAATGCAGGCGCGCAAGGCGGCGCATATGCGGGGCAGAGGAGTGCCGGAACGCAGGACGGTGCATATGCAGGATCGAACGGAGCATACACGGGCGGCAGAGCTGGTGGAGCGCAGGGCACAGGCGGAGCATATACAGGAGCAAACGGCGCATATACAGGTGCGAGAGCTGCCGGGATGCAGGGCAATACGGGGACGGTAAGGCTCCCGGGCGCGTCGCAGCAGACGGGCGCCAGAGCCGGATATACGATCAATACGCAGCCGGAGATAGGACTTCCGCGCAGCGCGGGTCGCGCGTCGGGCTACGGAGCGTCATCGGGCGCGGCAGGGACAGCGGGCAGAGCAGGCGGCGCCACACAGAGATTTTCCGCCTCCGAGGTGCGCAGACAGAGCGGAGCGTCAGGCACGCGGACAGGCGCATCATCGGGATCGGGACGCAGCACGTCGGGCAGGACATCGTCGGGACGCAGGTCTGGCAGATCCTCGGCTACCATCGCGGGAGTATCGCCTGAGCTGATACTCAAGATCATGATTCCGGTTATCATCGTGATATTGCTGATAGCGGTGATCAAGTTCGCGACATCAAAGGCATCGGGGGGCAGTGCTCAGACATCTGCCGTGGAGACGACGGAGAGCGTACCTCAGACCATGCAGGTGGTGACGGCAGCGGCAGTTCCCGTAGAGACGACGCAGGCTCAGACCGAGCCTACGACCGAGGCGGCGGTATATAAGTATACGACCACAGACGCTCTCAAGGTTCGTACCGCACCGGGTACGGATGCGGGAGTGATCGCGGTTCTCGAAAAGGGCACGGAGGTAGTGTTCATAGAGCAGGCGGATGATAAGTGGGCGAAGATCAGCTACAACGGCACAGAGGCATACGTGTCTATGGACTATCTCAAGAAAGAGCAGGTACAGTAGGCATTGACGGCTAGGCACAGCAGCGGCAGGACTTCGGCCCTGCCGTATGTATTGAATACGGCAGGCGTGCTCGCGGGAGTGACCTTCCTTGTGACGGCGCTTCTGAGCGCGGCGCAGCTGGTGATATTCGCCATCCCCGGGTATTTCCCGCACGAGTTTGCAAAATATAACATATATGAGAATCTGCCCGTGAGCTCGGCGGACGCGGATCGCGTGATGTCGGAGACGATGGTATACCTCGGCGGGACGCGCGAGCGGCTGGACGATGTGACGGCGCGGATAGACGGGCTCGGCGAGATAGCATTTTACAATGCTGACGAGCTGTCACATATGGCGGATGTGAGGGAGCTGTTTGCGAGGTGCTTTCGGGTGAGGCGCACGGCAGCCGTGATATGTCTTATATGCATATGCGCGGGTGTCGCGGCGGGAGTTAGGCGGCGCGGATTTTTCAGGATGTTTGCAGCAGCCCAGTTGGTGATAATTGCCGTATGTGCGGCGGTCGTGATATATGCCTCATCGGACTTCACCGGTTTTTTCACGAGATTTCATATGATATTCTTCCCGCAGGGCAACTGGGAGTTTGATCCGTCGCGCTCGCGGATGATCAATATGCTGCCCGAGGGCATATTCAGCGATACGGCGCGGTATATAGCGATGACATTTGCCGCGATGGAGGCGGCGGCACTCGCACTCGCGAGAGTTGCGATAAAAGCATGCAGGAGGCGTGCGTGAGATTTGAGAGGATGACAAAGTTCACAGAGCGATTACATATGCGATTTGCGGTGCTATTGGCA
>CAVJQN010000047.1:0-1233 GCA_963651635.1 Agathobacter sp. | reverse complement strand
TGAGCATCGTGCTGACAGCAATATCAGGATGCGCCGCGCCGACACAGGCATATGCCGCGGTGCAGTGGCCGACCATGAGCTCCATAGAGGCGGAGGGCGGCATACTCATCGACGCAGCCACGGGGACGGTGCTCTTTGCCAAGAACGAAAACCAGCAGTTCTATCCCGCCAGCATTACCAAGATACTCACGGCACTGCTTGTGATAGAAAACTGCGAAGATCTGGACGAGGAGTTCACATTCTCACATCGTGCTGTATATGACGTGGAAGCCAATTCCCAGAACTGCGGCTACGACGAGGGCGACGTGATATCGGTGCGCAACGCGCTCTACGCGATGATGCTGCAGTCGGCGAATGAGGTGGCGAACGGGCTGGCGGAGCATATCGGAGGCAGCATAGAGGGCTTCGCCGATATGATGAACGAATACGCGGCATCGGTCGGATGCACCAACTCGCATTTCGCCAATCCGAGCGGACTGAACAATCCGGATCATTATACGACGGCATCGGACTATGCCAGGATATGCCGCATGGCATTTGCCAATGAGATATTCTGCGAGATAGACGGTACGCGCTACTACAAGCTCCCGCCGTCCAAGCGCAATCCCGACGGTCTGACCGTATATACGCATCACGGTATGCTCAAAAAGAACAATGAGAACTACTATCCCGACGCTGTCGGAGGCAAGACGGGATATACATCTCTGGCGGGCAATACTCTGGTGACCTGCGCCCGGAGAGACGGACTGCAACTGATAACCGTGGTGCTGAACGGACATCAGACACATTATAAGGACACCAAGGCGATGCTGGAATTCGGCTTTGACAGCTTTCAGAGCCTGAGTGTGCGCAGTTATGAGCAGGACTACGCAGAGGTATATGATGTGCTGGATATCACCTCCGAGGGCGTGGACGGGACCGATATACTCACACCGCAGGCAGATGCGTCCGTGATACTGCCCAAGGACGCGCAGTTCTCTGAGCTGGAGAGGACTATCACATATCTGGACGCGGCCGCGGTATCGAGGGATGGAACGGATGTTGCTGCGATAAATGTCTCTGCCGCAGGCGGGAGCAAGGCAGGCACGGCTGCTGCGACAGTGAGCACGGCGGGCACGGCAGGAGGCAGCACGACCGGCGGTATCCATACAGGAGGATACGCGCAGGACGATACACTCGCCGGAGCTGTGGCGAGGATCACATATACATATGACGGCAGAGTGGCAGGTACAG
>CAVJQN010000046.1:0-6527 GCA_963651635.1 Agathobacter sp. | reverse complement strand
CCCAGCCGCCATACCGCCACACCGGCGAGATCCTGCTCCTTAAAGAGCTGCATCTTGCGCCCCAGCGACTTGGCGTCCTCCAGCCATATCCGGCACTCTCCGTCCGATGTGGTGCAGGAGCCGCGGTACTGCCCGATATCATCATCCCATGTCAGCTTCATACCATTATCACTGACCCACTGCGCAGCGGCATCCAGTCCGACCGCCTTGCTTGTGGTTCCCGAGCCGGTCAGCGTCCATATGCGAGTGTAGAAGGGCACGCCCCCGATGAGCCTGTCCGCGGGCACCTCGTCCAGCGCGCTCATGATGCCCTCATATACGAACGGATACGAGGCTACGCTCCCCGCCTCTCCTCCGGCATAGTGCTCGTCATATCCCATATTTATCACATAGTCGGCAAATACCCCCTGCACATCCCTGCGGTAGTAGAGGTTGTAGCTCTGCGTATTCGGGTTGTCCACGGAGATGATCAGACCGTACCTGTGCGCCTCCACCGACAGCTCTCTGATGAACTGCGCGAAATGCAGCGACGCTTCTCTCGGCATCCTCTCGAAGTCTATATTGATCCCGTCCATACCATACTCCTGCGCCGCCTCTATCAGACCGTCTATGAGCTTCTCCCGTGCAGTCATATCCGAGAGAAGCACGGCAGACCTGACGGAATCGTCAAAGTTATCTACCAGTCCCCAGACCTGTATGCCCATGGAGTGAAGCCTGTCCACATAGCTTTTGTCCGCCAGCGAGTTGAACTCGCCTGCATTGCCCCGCAGTGAAAACCATGTCGGAGAGACTACATTGACCCCCTCGGTCTGTGCAAGGAGCGATGCTATGCTGTCGTTCATCGCCTTGTTATCGACCTGATGCCACGCCAGACAGACCTTGCCCGGCATCGCGATATGGCTGTATACCGGCTCCTCGTATGTACTCACATATGTGACAGTCTGCGCCGCGGCATACAGGCACCGTCTGAGCGCCCATCCCGCGTAGCCGTCCTGCGTCTGCACTCTCACCATGGCTCGCGCCGGGAGCCTGTCTGCGCCTGCATACGGATCGTCCAGCACCCGCAGCACCTCTCCCGCCTCCAGCTCGCGTACCGTCATCGTCTTGATGGAGTCGCCAGCGTGCAGCCGCGTGCTCTCCGTCACCTCCAGCGTCTCGTAGCTGCTTGGTTTTGTCCATATGAAGATGCGCTGCGCCGAGCCGCCCAGATATGTCTGAGCCGCCATGTCAGTGTGGAGATTGACCGCCTCCAGTGAGAGGTATGCCGCGCCGTCCTCGATTATCAGGTCGTCCTCTCCGTAGCAGACCGTCCCGTCGGGCATCGTATACAGTATCAGCCGCTGCGTCTCGTCCACGTAAAATGTGGGATTGAGCTCCCCGATCACCCACTCGTACGGGAGAAATGCTCTCCCGCCGCGGGATATCCCGTGTGCCTCCTGCAGCTCTGTGTCCGCATAGATGGCAAGCTCATCTCCCGAGACGCCAAACAGCTCCTCGGGCGAGATGATCTGCTTATTCGGTTTATTGTCCAGTATCCAGGTGATCGCGAGATATCCGCAGCACATGAGTATCGCCGCTGCCAATATCCACAACGCTGTAAGTCTTCTCTTCATCCGTTCTCTCCGGTCGGTGATGCCTGCGGCTCGTGGTTCGCAGCTAACTCAGGGAGCCTTTCGGCTCCCTGAGTATAGCATAGGTTATATGAAATTTTTATACGGTTTGACTTGTACAGCTCATGTCCGACTTATACGAAGGACATCAGATTTACAGACTTATATGAATTTCCGATCCCTCCTTACAGTGATTTCTTTCTGATTTTGTCAAATCTGATCTCCTTCAGGCTGCCCGTACAGGCATCCACTATAAAATCTCCCATATAGTACCAGGCTGCGCTGTCACAGACGCGGACGATCTTGTGCCAGTGCTTTTCATCCTCCACGCCGTCTACAAATATCCTGACTCCCTTGTTCTTATAGCGACGCAGGCCGTTGATATAGGAACGTCTGTCATCTTCGCTCAGGCTCATATTGCTGTTCCTCACCGGTCTGTGTCCAGACCTGCCTTGATTTCAGAAAAACTTGTTCAGAGCCGACCCTGAACAGTTACACATGCTTTACAAAATGCCCGCATTTATGTATCATTGCATGGCGGTGCAAAGAGCAGTATACTTCCGCGCGGATATGGCTGTCCGCAACGGTTCAGGTACATGATCCCCCGGAGAAGCTGCGCGTGACACATCATTCTCCCGCGGACCACCTATCAGGCGGCGTATCGTCCGAACATGTGGTTGTATTTTCAGTGATTCTGTTCCTGTCCGCCGCCGGATAAAGTATGCAGATGAGCCTGTAGATCCTATATCAAACGCTTTTCATTCCTTTAGTCTTCTTCATTTATGTGGATAAGATTAGACGTTACTAAAGATTGTAAGATTTTTATGCCCCCGGCGTATTGCCCTTAGGGGTGGCATATGCAGAATGTTTAGTCCGTTAAGCCTCACCTCCTTTTGAGGCTCATCTCCATGGCAACATGGTAGCGCTTCACAAAATGTTCGGATTTTCGAAAGAGCATTCGGCAGGCTGTGACATTGCAAACATATATCGCAGGTTGTATATTGAAATAGACAGAAAGGGGCGTACATCATGAAAATAGAACGGTTGAACGAGAACCAGATCCGCTGTACACTGACGAGCCTCGATCTTAGTATGCGCAATCTCAGACTGAACGAGCTCACCTACGGCAGCGACAAGGTCAAGAGGCTCTTTCAGGAAATGATACAGAAGGCTCATTCGGAGCTGGGCTTCGAGATCGACGGTATGTCTGTGATGATCGAGGCGATGCCGCTGTCCGATGAGAGTGTGACGCTGGTCATCACGAAGATGGACGAGCCGGAGGAGATCGATACCAGATTTTCGAGATTTACTCCCGAGGACGATGATTTCAATATATTTGATATATCCGCGGACTGTGACGCGAGTGTCCTGGAGGGTGCGGCAGACAGCGCCGGGCGCGGAGCCCTCAGGGTGTTTGTCTTTGACAGCATAGATGCGATATCCGAGGCTGCCCGGGCTATCGGACACTCATATGTCGGTGACAGCATCCTCTACAAGGACGCGTCGGCAAAGAAGTATCATCTGCTGCTGGACGGCACCGGATGTGATGAGCAGATATTTGCCAGCACGTGCAATGTCCTGTCGGAGTACGGACGCGCCGTCCGCAACAACTACTCCAGCCGTGCCTACTATCAGGAGCACTACGAGCAGCTGATCGATACAAAGGCACTCGAGGTGCTGTCGCGGATCTGATAAAGGAGCCGCGCGGGGCGCGGTCGCATATAGGCAGATCGGCATAAAGGGCGGGCTGCCGGCGAAAACGGAATCAACATAAAAGGTCAAACCACGTTCAGGTGGATTTGACCTTTTTCTTTGTTTTGTACAAAATGTCGAACATAGGTTTATCGGACTGCGCCGTATACGGCTTATCCCTCGATGAGCTCCCTGAGTACCTTCAGACCCTCTGCACCGTTTTCTGCAACGGTATGCGCTCCGCTCGTCTCAATCGAAATCGAGGATGCATTTCCTGCCTTCAGAACCGGTGCGAGAAGCTCCCGGTACGTCGGTATCATATCCTTCGTCGGATAGCCTCTGAACTCATACGGCGGCTGTGCTATATGCAGATGAGTGAACAGATCCGCGCCCTCTGCGTATGCCTCTGCCGGTGTATCATTGACCATCAGCTGGTACAGATCGCATACCATGCCGAGGTTGTCGATGCCCTCTGCTCTCAGCTCACGTACCATCCTGATATCATCGGAGAGTACGGTTCCGAACTGGCAATCTACATGGTTCAGTGTCTCCCAGTTCGCGACCAGTCCGTACTTCTTCGCTGCCGCACAGAAGATACGCACAAATTTCTTGCCCTGCTCAAGCGCCAGAGCTCTGTCATATCCCTCCGGGAGCTTTCTGGAGCCGGGTGAGCCGAGCCCCAGCGCCTTGCCTCCGAGCATACTCAGACGCTTTGCGATCATCTCGGCATATTCGCTCGCGATCTTTTCGTCAAATTTATCTCCGCAGAATGTGACATCGCCGGGCACCAGCGCATTGAAGCCGATACACGGCAGACCGCCCTGCCTGATGGTCTGAGCCAGCTCCTCTGTCTCACCGTCGGAGAGTCCTGCAACATATGCTCCGCGCAGCTCTATATAATCATAGCCCAGCTCCTTCAGCAGGCTGTAGTCTGACATTTCAGCGCATATACCATATCTCATATCGTCTCTCCCCTTTTCTCAGCCAAAGATTTCTTTGAGCTGGGATACCAGCGTGTCGCAGTCTATGCCATGTACTGCGCATGCCTCCTCAAGGGACTCCATCTGTGATGACGGGCATCCTATGCAGTGCATGCCTGCCTGCATGAGCGCTCCCGCTATGTCCTCATTCTCTGCCAGCAGATCTCCTATCAGTCTGTCCTTTGTGATCGTCATATTTACCTCCGTGTGTGGTCATGCATCCTGCGCATGTCGTGTGATGGTTCCGAAATGTTTTGTGACTCGCACGCGCGCGACCCTCAAAACATACGCCATTCTAATGTATATCCGCCGCCGGGTCAACATATCTGCTTTTCTTGACCGGTACACGACCGGTACAAGCTGCCGTCGCTTTCATTTCCCCCGCATACCTACATCATGGCGAGTATGCAGCAGCTGAGCCTGGTCTTCTCCTCCACCGAGGACACTCTGAAGCTCTCGTCAAATGAATGGATCTTGTACATATACGGTCCCAGTGCGTCCGCGCACGGTATGCCCATCCCGGTAAATATCGCGCCGTCACCGCTTCCTCCTGAGCTCTGCTCGGGCAGATCATAGCCGATCTGAGCCCCGATATCCTTTATAAACTCGTAGAGCCTGACATTGGCCTCGGTGCGCTCCATCGCGTGTCCTTCTCTTAATATCTCAACCTCTGTCGTAGTTCCCGGTATATATACCTCCTTCAGGTCATCAAGGAGGCTCTTGATATAGTCCAGCTCCTTCCGGGTCTGATAGCGGACCGAACCGCGGCAGCATGCATAGTCGGGTATGATATTTGCGGGCTTCCCGCCGTCGGCTATGCCCGTCAGATTGAACTGAATACCGTTCTCATCGTCATTGTGCTCATAGAGATATACTATCTTTTGAGCCAGCTCTATGACCGCAGAAGCGCCGGCCTTATATGCATTGCCGGAATGAGCATTGATGCCGTGACACTTGATGGCAAAGCTGAACGCGCCCTTGCGTGAGGTCAGCACGCCGTTGTCCTCTCTGGACGGCTCATAGACAAGCGCTGCGGTTGCTCCCGCCGCCTCGGCCTCCAGATGCTCCCGGCATTCGCTTGATCCGATCTCCTCATCGGAGTTGAACAGGAACAGTATCTCCTTGTCAGGGAGCAGCCCTTTTTCGCTGAGTATCCTCACTGCATTGATAGCTACCACTATGCCGCCCTTGCAGTCCACGGCGCCTAGTCCGTATCCGACATCTCCCTCTATTCTGAACGGATGCTCGGCCACGTCGCCTCTCTTGAAGACCGTATCCATATGTGCATTGAGCACGATCTTGCCGTTCGGGTTGCCCTTGTTCACAGATGCAGCCACCATGATGCCGTGCGTCGGTGTCTGTATATGGCGGATCTCTATCCCCTCTATCTCTGAGAGCATCGCGTCCACCTGCGCTACTACCTGAGCATTGCCCTCGATATCTCCGGATCCGCAGTCAATGGATGCAAATGCCTTGATTTCCTCCAGCTCCCTTGCGGCCGAGGCGGCAAGCGACGGCTCTATCAGCTCCAGTATCTCCTTGACAGTCATAGTAAAACCTCCTCCGGGATGCCTTGGGCATATCCCTCTCCTGCAGTTTCTTTTTGCAAAAATCTGCCGATCCTGTTATATGCAAATAAATACAATCGAATTAACGGCTATTATATCAAATAAAAATCACTGTTGAAGCAGCATTTTATGCGCGATAAAGCACAAAAGCGATGCAGCAATATATCCAAATCTTGCCTCTTTGATATGTGATATTGCTGCCTCTTGAAAAAATATAAAATGAGATACAATCGTGTATGACTCACAGGAGGCAACATGGCACTCGGAAATGCAATCGGACTAATGCAAAAACATCAACTGTCTCAGACTCAACAGCAATCACTGGAGCTGCTTGCGATGGACAGCGCCCAGCTGGAGACTTTTCTGCAGCAGGAGTATCTGGAAAATCCTCTCCTTGAGTACGACAGAAAGTCGGCAGACAGAGAGGCGATAGATATCTTTGCCGAATATGACCGGCGAAAGAGGTCTGATAGCATCACGGCAGATGCTGAGGACGATCCGGGAGACAGGTGGAGCGACATACCGGCCGCACAGGAGCGAAGCCTGAAGCAGTTCATCCTTGATCAGCTGCCGCATAAGGGTGTGAATATAGGCCTCGTCAGGTATCTAACCGACAGTCTGGATGATGACGGATTTTTTACGATGAATGTCGGGGATGTCTCGAGCTTTACCGGATG
>CAVJQN010000045.1:0-4805 GCA_963651635.1 Agathobacter sp. | reverse complement strand
GCTATGAGCGGCGGTGTGGACTCAAGTGTAGCGGCTCTTTTGATGAAGAATATGGGATATGACTGCATCGGATGCACGATGAAGCTGTATGACAATGAAGACGCGGGCATAGACCGCGGCCATACCTGCTGTTCGCTGGACGATATAGAGGACGCAAGGAGCGTCGCACGGGTGCTGGGTATGCCGTACTATGTATTCAATTTCAAGGATGAGTTCCGTGAGCGGGTCATAGATAAGTTCATCCGATGCTACGAATGCGGAATGACGCCGAATCCGTGTATAGACTGCAATCATTATCTCAAGTTTGATAAGCTGTATCAGCGCTCGCGGGAGCTGGGATGTGACTGCATAGTGACAGGACACTACGCGAGGGTCGAGCGGGACGGCGGGAGATGGACGCTGAAAAAGGGACTCGACGAGAGCAAGGATCAGAGCTATGTGCTCTATCATATGAATCAGGAGCTGCTGGCACATCTGGTGCTCCCGCTGGGAGAGATGAAAAAGACTCAGATACGCGAACTGGCTGAGAGGCACGGTCTTGTCAATGCCGACAAGCCGGACAGTCAGGATATATGCTTCGTCCCGGACGGCGACTATGCCCGCGTGATAGAGCTGCACACAGGCAGGAGATACGAACCGGGAGATTTTGTGACAAGGGACGGGGAGGTGCTCGGACGCCATAAAGGGATCATTCACTATACGATAGGTCAGCGGCGGGGACTGGGCATAGCAGCCGCGCGGCCGCTGTATGTCTGTGACATAGACATCGAAAGAAATGAGGTCGTGCTGGGGCACGAGGAGGATCTGTTTGCTGCAGGGGCATATGCGGAGGATATGAACTGGATATCGGGGGAGATCCCGACAGGAGAGATACGATGCCGCGTCAAGACCAGATATCGCCAGAAGGAGCAGCCTGCGAGTGTCCGGGCGACGGAGAACGGGGGCGTCAGGATAGTATTTGACGAGCCGCAGAGAGCCGTAACACCGGGACAGGCGGCTGTGCTCTATGACGGGGATACGGTGCTGGGAGGCGGGACGATAACTGCCGCATCGACATGCATGCCGTCCTAGACTTTTATCGGAAAATGATGTAAGGTATGTGCGATTTCGCTCCTAATGCGGCAAAGCACGCGGCGGCGCAGTCATATCAACATCAGGAGAGAGCTGCATGACAAAGAAGCTTATCATCGTCGAGTCACCTGCCAAGGTCAAGACAATCAAGAAATATCTGGGAACGGGATATACGGTGGATGCCTCACAGGGGCATGTGCGTGATCTGCCCAAGAGCCGTCTGGGCATAGACGTGGATCACGATTTCGATGTGGACTATATAACCATCCGCGGCAAGGGGGATCTGCTCGCCAAGCTGCGCAAGGAGGCCAAGGCTGCGGATAAGATATATCTGGCTACCGACCCCGATCGTGAGGGAGAGGCTATCAGCTGGCATCTGGTCAAGGCGCTCAAGCTGGACGGAGATCAGAGAGTGAGCCGTATCAGCTTCAATGAGATCACGAAGAAGGCCGTAACGGAGGCCATAAAGAACCCGCGCGAGATAAATGAGGATCTGGTGGACGCGCAGCAGGCAAGGCGTGTGCTGGACAGGCTGGTCGGATACCAGATCAGCCCGATACTCTGGGCGAAGGTCAAGCGAGGTCTTTCGGCAGGCCGCGTGCAGTCCGTTGCTCTGCGCATGATATGCGACAGAGAGGACGAGATAGCGGCATT
Source organism: Agathobacter sp. (assembly GCA_963651635.1). GTDB lineage: Bacteria > Bacillota > Clostridia > Lachnospirales > Lachnospiraceae > Darwinimomas. The sequence continues at coordinate 3,080 of CAVJQN010000045.1, read as the reverse complement.
TATCCCGCAGGAGTACTGGACGATAGATGCTGAGCTGACCGGCGAGGACAAAAAGACCTTCAAGGCTTCCTTCTACGGAACCTCCGACGGAAAGAAGATGACCATATCCGACGGGCAGCAGGCTCAGAGGATACTGGACGATATAAAGGGAGCAAGACCCGAGATAGTCGAGGTGACGGCATCGGAGAGGGCACGCAAGGCGCCGCTGCCTTTTACGACATCGACGCTGCAGCAGGAGGCGGGAAAGCTCTTGGGATATCCGACGCAAAAGACCATGCGGCTCGCACAGGAGCTGTACGAGGGCGTGGATATAAAGGGCAGAGGAACAGTCGCGCTCATCACATATCTGAGAACCGACTCGACGCGTATATCCGATGACGCACAGGCGGCAGCGAGAGAGTATATCAGGACGGCATACGGCGAAAAATATGCCGCGGCAGGAAGTGCTGCCGCAAGAAAGAACGGCAATATACAGGATGCCCACGAGGCGATACGTCCGACGGACGTGACGCTGAGCCCTGTCATGGTCAAGGACAGCCTCGGCAGAGACCTTTACAGGCTCTATCAGCTGATATGGAAGCGATTCGTCGCCAGCCGCATGAAGCCCGCGGTCTATGAGACCGTCAGCGCGAAGATAGATATAGCAGGATACCGGTTCAATGCTGCCGGCTCCAAGCTCATATTTGACGGCTTCATGTCCGTATATACATCGGAGGATGACGATATGTCGGCGCACCAGCTCCCCGCGTCTCTGGCGAAGGGGCAGCATCCGAAGCTGGGGAACGTGGACAGGCAGCAGCATTTCACTCAGCCCCCGGCTCACTATACCGAGGCATCGCTGGTGCGGGCGCTGGAGGAGAACGGCATCGGGCGTCCGTCCACATATGCTCCCACGATCACGACGATACTGACGAGGCGTTATATCACGCGCGAGAAGAAAAATCTCTACGTGACGGAGCTGGGACAGGTGGTCAACAATATCATGAAGGAGCAGTTCGAAGACATAGTGGATGTCGGATTCACCGCCGGTATGGAGGCGCGACTTGATCAGGTGGCTGAGGGTCAGCTGGAGTGGAAGGAGGTCATCAGAGACTTCTATCCGAGCTTCAAGCTCTCGCTGGAAAAGGCGGAGAAGGAGCTGGAGCATATCAAGATAGCCGACGAGGAGAGCGAGGAGATATGCCCGAACTGCGGCAGGCGGATGGTCATCAAGTACGGTCCGTACGGCAAGTTTCTTGCCTGTCCAGGCTTCCCCGAGTGCAGGACGATCAAGCCGTTTCTCGAAAAGATCGGCGTGAGCTGCCCGAAATGCGGGCAGGAGCTCGTTATCAAAAAGAGCAAGAAAGGGCGCGTATTCTACGGATGCAGCAATACGGAGTGCGACTTTATCTCATGGGACAGACCGAGTGGGAAAATATGCCCGAAATGCGGACAATACATGGTAATAAAAGGCAAAAACATCGTATGTTCTGATAAAACTTGCGGATATCGCGAGAGTATTCAAGATAATAGCGACAAGTAATTGATATTGTCTGACAACTATGCTATGCTCTTTCTGGTCAGCCGACATTCAATGCCGATCCTTGGTATCGGTGCTTTGATATACGGAGGATGAGATGAGCATACAGTTACTTGACAAGACCAGAAAGATCAATCAGCTGCTGCACAACAACAACTCGAACCGGTTTGCATTTGACGATATATGCGAGGTCATGGGGCAGGTCATGACCGCCAATGTGCTGGTGATCAGCAGAAAAGGCAAGATAGTCGGGCACTTCCGCAACGACGAGGGCTACGGGCTGTCGGAACTGATACCGGATGAGAAGGGCGAGCTGATAGATGCATCCCTTGCAAGCAGGTTTCTGGATATACTCTCGACCAAGGAAAATGTCAGCCTGATGACGCTGGGCTTCTCCGAGGAGACGTCCAAACGGTACGAGGCGATCATCAGCCCGATCATCATATCGGGCGACCGGCTCGGGACCATGGTCATATACCGGAGATCCGAGCGCTTCGATATAGAGGACATCATACTTGCGGAGTACGGCACGGCGGTGGTGGGGCTGGAGCTCCTTCGAAGCATCAACGAGGAGGAGGCATACGAGCTGCGACAGCAGCAGATAGCAAAGTCAGCGGTGGCGTCCCTGAGCGTCTCGGAGATAGACGCGGTGCGCAATATCCTCGAGGAGCTCAAGACCAGGGAGGGCATCATCATAGCCAGCAAGGTGGCAGACAAGGCCGGCATCACCAGATCCGTCATAGTCAATGCACTCAGGAAGCTGGAGAGCGCGGGAATCATAGAGAGCCGCTCATCCGGCATGAAGGGGACATTTATCAGGATACTCAATGATGCGATATATGAGAGTATAGGCGCGGGTGAAAGCCGATTGTCCCCAATTGATATTCGATGATTTCTGCTTGTTTCACATCCGCAGAGGCTTGCGGATGTGTTTTTTTTATGATATAGTAGCACAGTTGTCGGATGAAAAGGCTTTCTTTTCATTCCATTTTTGCGGTAAAGAATCGGACGGCGGGCGCGAAAGAGCCGCAGAGTCTGCATTGCCGCGTATATCACGCACGTCTGACCAGGAAGGAGCGGTGCCGGATGCAGGCTGAACAGCCGTAAGCAGACGGTCTCTCGGACCGAAAGTCAGACGGAAGAATAACCGGAGGTTAAGTTATGAGTATCATTTCGATGAAGCAGCTCCTCGAGGCAGGCGTTCATTTCGGACACCAGACCAGAAGATGGAATCCCAAGATGGCTCCGTATATCTATGCAGAGCGCAACGGCATCCATATCATCGACCTGCAGCAGACTGTAGGCATGGTAGAGGACGCGTACAATGCAGTCTCTCATATCACGGCAGACGGAGGCACCATCCTTTTCGTCGGCACGAAGAAGCAGGCCAAGGATACCATCAAGGAAGAGGCAGAGCGCTGCGGCATGTACTATGTCAACGAGAGATGGCTCGGCGGTATGCTGACGAACTTCAAGACTATCCAGTCACGTATCAAGAGACTGCGCCAGATCGAGGAGATGAGCCAGGACGGAACATTTGATGTTCTGCCGAAGAAGGAAG
>CAVJQN010000044.1:0-10079 GCA_963651635.1 Agathobacter sp. | reverse complement strand
CATTAAAGCATTGCCTTAAGTAATCGATCGTCTCTGAAGTTACGCCGCTTGCCGTGATGAACTCCTCAAAATCCAGCGGATACATATCCAGCTCATCCATATAGCCGACAGGAGCCGACCTTAGGTCTCTTAGCTCCACGCCAAGCAGCGATCCGCTCAATATCAGCTTTATCCGCCCGTCATCTACCCAGAATTTGACCTTAGTGATGATATCCTTGCATTCCTGTACTTCATCAATAAATAAAAAGGTCTCATCGTCTGTAAACGACACATTTTCCAAGGCAGATATATTCAGTTTCAGGTCATCAATGGTAGTTGCCTGTTCCAACGCACTGACAAGCTCCGGCTTTTCGATCAGATTGATCTCGATAAAGCTGCAGCCGTTATCTCTCAGGCATTTCCTGATTATATAGGTCTTCCCAACCTGCCTTGCTCCTGTTACAAGCAGCGCACGGTCAGGATGTTTGATCCATTGGTTAATGCTGTCTTCAGCTTTTCTCTTGATCTCCGCCATTATAATCACCTCACGGTCGATTATACATCGTGGCGGCACTTTTGCAATGCTTTCAGACGTAAAAATCGCACTTTTGCAATGGCTTTTGACACAGAAAATGCACTTTTGCGGATCGGTGGCGCAATTCTGTGAAACGGATTGATTTATTCACATGTTGTGATAATAATAATAGTGTGATTCTGCAACCTTAAAACCGCAATAATAATGTGAGGAATTGCTTTTTATGGAACGATTGATATTAAATAAACTACTGGAGTGGAAAAATTCTCCCTACCGCAAGCCTCTCATTCTCAAGGGTGTGCGTCAGGTGGGAAAGACCTGGATCCTGAAAGAGTTCGGCAATCGCTATTATGAAAATACCGCTTATTTCAACTTTGATGAGAACGAGGAATACCGACAGTTCTTTGAGTCAACCAAGGACGTGAACCGGATTCTGCAAAATCTGATGCTGGCGAGCGGTTATAAGATATTACCTGAAAAAACGCTCATCATTTTTGACGAGGTACAGGACTGCCCCAAGGTCATCAATGCTATGAAGTATTTTTGCGAGAATGCACCGCAATATCACATTGCCTGTGCTGGTTCGCTGCTTGGTATTGCGCTGGCAAGACCGTCTTCCTTTCCCGTGGGCAAGGTAAACTTCATGCAGATTGACCCCATGACATTTACCGAGTTTCTTCTCGCCAACGATGATGAGAACCTTGTGAGATATCTGGAGAGCGTAGATACACTTGAACCTATCCCGGATGCTTTTTTCAATCCGTTATATGAGAAGCTGAAGATGTACTACGTCACCGGCGGTATGCCGGAATCTGTAAAGATGTGGACGCAGGCTCGTGATGTATCTGCCATGCAGGAGGCACTGTCCGATATCATCGGCGCTTACGAGCGTGACTTTGCCAAGCATCCAAACCTCACCGAATTCCCTAAGATCTCCATGATCTGGAAATCTGTTCCCTCTCAGCTGGCTAGGGAGAACAAAAAGTTCCTGTATAAAGTTGTCAAAGAAGGTGCACGTGCCCGCGAATATGAAGATGCACTTCAGTGGCTGGTAGATGCGCGACTGGTGCATAAAATCTACCGCAGCAGCGCTCCCGGTCTTCCTATGTCTGCTTATGATGATTTGTCCGCATTCAAAATCTATTTGGCGGACGTGGGACTTCTGCGTCGTCTGGCACAGCTGGCTCCTACGGCTTTCGGTGAAGGCAACCGCCTGTTCACAGAATTTAAAGGCGCGTTGACAGAAAACTATGTACTGCAAACTTTTATCACGCAGTTTGAGGTGTTGCCCCGCTATTGGTCACAAAGTAATCCGCCCTATGAGGTGGACTTTCTGATACAGCGGGATAATGATATTTTCCCTGTCGAGGTAAAATCAGAAACGAATCTGGCAAGCAGGAGTCTCAAGAAATTCAAGGAGCTGTTCCCGGATAAAGTGAAGCTCCGCGTTCGCCTCTCGCTCGACAACCTGAAGCTGGACGATGATGTGCTGAACATACCGCTGTTCATGGCTGACCAGACAAATCGCCTGATCGGGCTGGCGCTCTCTCGGATATGAGCCGGTATCGCATAATCATGATGCTTGACGCCGTCCTTTCGGATAAATGCTTTGACGGGAAGTCCTTTTTGGAAATCGAGCAGAATGTCACGGTGACGGTTATTTATTGAATTGTGATTGACGCCCTCCTGTGCTATACAGATATGTGGCACGGGAGAGCATGTTTGATGCCCTGCAGCTATAATCGGCTGCGGAAGCTGATGATAGACAGGGGCAACCGCCTTAGACTGCGGGCTTGATGATATCGTTGAAATAGGGAAAGGCGGGGATGGACGTGCGGACTGCAACCGTCGCAAGAGTAACATTTAATCATGTATAGAGGTAAAGGTAATATGGATAAATCATATGTTAAATCAGCAAGGCACGCTCTGGTCTGCCTCCTCGCGCTATCGCTGACTGCGGGTATGCTCTCCGGCTGCGCGGGCGGTGAGCAGAGCGGCGCGTCATCCTCCACTGCACAGGCATCAGGAGATGCGTCACAGACAGCGGGAAACGGAACGCAGACGACAGTCACAGATGCGCAGGGAGCCGGCACTGCCCTGTCCTCCGACGCAGATGCGTCAGGCGGCTCCACGGGTGCACAGTCACAGGGTGCGTCCGGCGAGGCGTCATCCTTCGTCGATGTGCATGACATGAGCGACGGCATCTACGGTATACCGCTCACGCTCTCCGGCGGCACGGGCAAGGCGACGCTTTCCAGTCCTGCCAAGGTCACGGTCGATGGCGGCGCGATCACCGTCACCTTCCTGTGGAGCAGCAAGAACTACGACTATATGCGCGTGGGCGATACGAAGTATCTGCCCGTCAGCGCGGCGGGCGAGCCGTCTGCCTTTGAGATACCCGTAGACGAGCTGGTCAGCGAGATGACCGTATATGCTGACACTGTCGCGATGAGCACGCCGCACGAGATCGAGTATCTGGTCACATTTGACCTCGATGCTATCACGCGAGGAGAGCCGGGCAGTGATGCCGCGGGCGGTCAGAGTGCAGGGGCAGGAACTAACGCGGGCACAGACGCTGGCGCGGCAGGGACATCGGCAGCATCAACAGGAGCATCGTCATCTCAGTCGGACGGCTCCGATACGTCGCAGTCCGACGCGACGCTCGGCGAGATGGCTCACGATATCCCGTCATGCTTTAGTGCAGTCTCCTCCATGAATCTGGACTATGCGCACGAGTATGCTGTGGACTACGACAGCGAGGGACGGGCATATATCTGCATCGGCACAGACCAGCATTTCCTCCTGCTCCCCGAGGGAGTACAGGCTCCCGACGGTGTCACGGGGGATGTAGTCATCATCCGCCAGCCGCTGATGAGCATCTATGCCGCGTCGTCAGCTACTCTTGATCTTTTTGACAAATGCGGCGCGATGGGTCAGGTAAGTCTGGTCAGCTCAGACTACGACAGCTGGACGATACAGAGTGTGCGCGACGCGATGGACAGCGGCGATATATCTTTCGTCGGCAAGTACAGCGAGCCCGACTTCGAGCGGATAGCGGCATCAAATGTAGACTTCATCATCGAAAATAACATGATCTACCACAGTCCCGCCACGCTGGAAAAGCTGCGCGAACTGGGATTTGCCGTGATGGTCGAGCGCATGAGCTACGAGTCTCATCCGCTGGGCAGGGCGGAGTGGATACGCCTGATAGGTCTGCTGACGGGGCATGAGGACGATGCCGACAGCGTATATAAGGCGCTGAGAGAGCAGTTCGAGGCCAATACCGCTGACAAAAAGAGCTCAAATACGGTAGCATTTTTCTATATCAGCACCTCCGGCTCGGCTATCATACGTCTACCGGGCGACTATATATCAAAGATGATCTCGCTTGCCGGAGGCAACTATGTATTTGACGGCATTGACACGGAAAATACCACCAAGGCGACGATGAATCTCGAGATGGAGGCGTTCTATGCCGCCGCGCGCGACGCGGATATCCTCATATACAACAACACGATCGACTCCACCGTGAAGGATCTGAACGGGCTGCTCGCCAAGAGCCCGCTGCTGGCTGATTTCAAGGCGGTCAGAGACGGCAATGTCTGGTCCACCGGGGAGAATGTATATCAGCAGGTGACCTCGATATCGAGCCTGATGGAGGACTTCCACGCCGTCATATTTGATGAGGCGGACGGCAAGGATACGCTGAAGTGCCTGACGAGGCTGAAGTAGGCAGCTTTCTGCGGAAGATGACTGCTTACTCATATCCGCCAGGGTTACTGCGTCAAGATGTTCCATGCAACTAACGTATATTCAATACCATCCAAAGCAAAGCCTAGATGCAGAACCGTGTATGTGCAACATACACGCAAATGCAATTATATCAATTACTTTTTTCATCCTCAAATATATACATATGGGAGAGCCTATGAAAGCATCCATTAAATACCATTCACATCGCATACTCGCAGCGGTCATGTCGGCGCTGCTCATAGCTGCCTCAATGACAGGCTGCTCGGCGGGTACATCCGGCACGACCTCGTCCCCCGACAGTACGGCAGACGCGGCTGCATCACCCGACGGCGCTGCATCCGATACTGCCGCTTCAGCTGATGCATCCAACTCATCCGGCATCACTGTGGGAGGTGTCGGCTCTGCTGACAGCGCCGCTTCCGATGTCAGTGCAAACACATCCGCCTCCGGTGCTGCTGCATCCTCAGACGCATCGCAGGCGATATCTGGCGGCACAGACACGTCCGTCTCTGACAGCAGTACAGGCGCTCCCCTCACCACCGGCACGACCGGCATCGAGGCATGGTTTGACGCAACCGGCTCTATGGAGCTCTCCTATGCAAGCGAGTTCTCTGTGGACTACGACGGCGAGGGACGTGCCTTGATCCGTATAGGCAGTGACCAAAGCTATCTCCTGCTTCCTGAGGACGTCGATGCGCCCGAGGGTATGCCCGATGGTATCACTGTCATAAAGCAGCCCCTCTCCGGCATCTACGCGGCATCCACCTCTACACTGGATCTGCTGGACAAATGCGGCTCTCTGGGGCAGGTGAAGCTCGTGGGTACGGAATACAAGAGCTGGACTATACAGAGCGTGCGCGATGCCATGGATCGCGGCGATATAGCGTATGCGGGCAAGTACAGCGCACCGGACTTCGAGCTGATAGCGGTATCTGATATAGACTTCGTACTGGAAAACAGTGATATCTACCACAGCGCCGCCACACTGGACAAGCTCCGAGAGCTGGGATATACGGTTATGATAGAGCGCATGAGCGCGGAGACGCATCCTCTCGGACGCGTGGAGTGGATCAAGCTGATGGGACTGCTCACAGGTCACGCGGACGAGGCGGAGGCAGCATTTGCCGAGATGAAGGCGCAGTTTGAGGCGGCGACGGTCAGCGAGCAGAGCGATACGACATTTGCCTACTTCTATGTCAACTCATCGGGAGAGGCATCGATCAGGCTGCCGGGCAACTATCTCATCCAGACCATACTGATGGCGGGCGGCAGCTATGCCTTTGAGGATGTCGATGCGGGCAGTGCGGATAATGCGTCGATGAAGATGGATATGGAGGCGTTCTATGCCGCCGCGAGAGATGCGGATATCTTTATCTACAACAATAACAAGGACAAGACCGTCAAGGATATGCAGAGCCTGATTGCCAGAAACTCACTGCTGGCGGACTGCAAGGCGGTCAAGGACGGAAATGTATGGTGTACCGGCGCAGGTGTCTATCAGCAGGTGACCGCCGTGCCCGGTCTGCTGGAGGACTTTCATGCCATAGTCAGCGGCGAGGCTGACGGCAAAGACGATCTGAACTATCTGACGCGACTTCGCTGATATATCATCATATATACGCCGGGCGTATGTCCGCTGCGAAAAATGCATAATCTGAGAATCGCAGGGCTGCGTGATGCAAAAGCCCTGCGATTGCGTCATATCCGTCACTCGTCACACCCGTCACTCGTCGTATCCCGGCATGAAGCGGATATTGACCGCGATATATCTGTACTGCTCATCTGCCTCCAACTGCAGATCCTCCTGTGTGCTCCATGAGGGCAGCGAACCGCCCTCATCGAGCTCCAGCGTGATCCAGTCGATACACGCGTCCTTTAGCCGATCCTCGAGCTGATCCATGTTGCTGCCCGTCGCTTCGCACATCTCGAGATCCGGGAAATATCCGTGATACCCGCCCTCTGTCTTCTTTATAATCGCAGGATATACAAATTTCATATCTTTATTCCTTGTCCGTTTTGGTATGTCAAACACATGCAGATTGTAACATGCTACGCCCGCAAAATCATACTCTTGTTTGCCTGCATTCTCAAGTCCTTGTTTGTACTCATGCTTTTGCCTGTCCGCCTGCCGGGGCTGTCATCCCGCACTCTTGCTGCACATCATTTGCTTCTGTGTTGATATATTGCCTGCATTGTCCAGTCTGGTCATATAATGTTCTCGCAATCTGGTCGTTTTTATATGTTCACATGATGTTATAATTTCTCCCATGAATATGATGATGTCGGGGGCAAAGGCACTTTTGACCCCATGATATCGGTGTAAAGAACTCGGGCATGAGCATCGCATGGGCGCGATATATGCGAAGACCCGGCATCAGCAAAGTACGGAGGTATATGACTATGACAGCGACTACGAACAGTACGCCCGCAAGGCGGGACAAGACAGTAACTCTGGCGACGGCGGCGATGATGGCGGCACTGTGCTATGCGGGATATGCTATATTCCCGTCATTTAACGCAAGCGGAACCAAGATACATCTCGGCAATGCATTTGTAGTTCTCGGATCATTTCTGACAGGCGGCGTATACGGCGGTCTCGCCGGAGCGATAGGTCTCTCTCTTGCCGATATACTGGGCGGATATGCGGCGTCTGCGCCCCGTACCTTTATATGTAAGCTGCTGATAGGTCTTATATCAGGCACGGTAGCGCACAAGGTCGCGCATCTGTCCGAGGAGCATCCCGCAGGATATATCACGAAGTGGTCGGCGATATCCGCGATATCGGGTTTTGCATTTAACTGCGTTTTCGAGCCGTCACTCAAATATGTGTGGTATACTGTGCTCACGCCCAATGCAGACAAGGCCGCATCCGCGATCAAGGCTCTGCTGGCAGTCACTACATATACGACCCTCATCAACTCGGTCATCAACTCGGTGCTGGCGGTCATCATGTATGCGGCTGTCAGACCCGCACTCAAGAAGGCAGGTCTGTTCAGAGAGATCTGAGCGAGCACGCGGACTGCCGTGACTTAAATTGCCGTGCGGGCGCGGCGTTCAGATGATTCAAAGGAGAGCTTCACGATGCACAAGTCCAATATCATCCTCATAGGAATGCCCGGCGCGGGCAAGAGCACGGTAGGTGTCGTACTCGCCAAGCGTCTCGGATACCGGTTCTGCGACAGCGATCTGGTCATACAGGAGCGCACTGGGCATCTCCTCAGTGAGCTGATAGGTGAGCACGGGATAGAGGGCTTCTGGCAGATAGAGAGCGATATCAATGCATCGCTTGATTTCAGGAAATGCGTCATAGCTACCGGCGGCAGTGCCGTATATGAGCCCGACGGCATGTCGCATCTGAGTGATATCGGTCATATCGTCTATCTGCATCTGCCGGAGGATGAGCTTGCGGAGCGTCTCGGCGATCTGAACGCCCGCGGTGTGACGCTGCGCCCGGGACAGACGCTGCATGATCTCTACGAGGAGCGCCGTCCGCTGTATGAGCAATATGCAGAACTGACGATAGACTGCTCCGGCAAATCCCTGCGTCAGGTGGTGGAGGAGATCGACCGTCGGCTGAGGGATGTGTGAAATCACGGATTCAGCTCGTCCACCTCTCTCTGAGTCAGGCGTCGGTACTCGCCCGGCTTCAGTGATTCGTCCAGTCTCAGCGTACCCATCTGAAGTCTTTTCAGAAATATTACTTTGTTTCCTACTGTCTCAAGCATGCGTTTTATCTGATGAAAGCGCCCTTCGTGTATCGTTATCTCGATAGCTTTATCCGACAGTATATTGACACTTGCAGGTAACGTCGGCTTTTCATCTCCGATGTCTACGCCTGCCTCCAGTCTCTTTCTGTCCTTCTCGGCAAGCGGTGATTCCAGCTCGGCATAATAGGTCTTGTCCACGTGCTTCCTTGGAGAGAGCAGCTCATGTGCCAGCTGTCCGTCGTCTGTGATGAGGAGCAGACCCTCGGTATCCTTGTCAAGTCGCCCCACGGGAAAGAGATCTCGGTGCGTCTCCTCATGTATCAGATTAACACAGGTTTTTGTCGTACTCTTCTTATCATCCTGTGCGTATCCTTCTACGCGGCTCCTGCTCGCTGAGATAACTCCCTGCGGCTTGTTCATCATGAAATAAGCATACTTGCTGTATGTCACCGAGGCGCCCCCGCAGGTGATGTCATCCGATGTCTCATCTATCCTGCGCGCCGGGTCTTTGCATATCTCGCCGTTTATGAGCACATTTCCCTTGGCTATCATGGATTTTACATCGCTGCGGGAGCCCGCCCCGGTCTGTGCAAGGAATTTATCCAAACGCATCATATCTCGTCCATCCTTTTATGAATATGAATGCTGCCCTGTGAATGTCTGCGCATCACTAGCTACCTGATTGACTGGTTCAGATATCGGTATATCGTCGGCACGGAGACCGAGAGCTGCCGCGCCGCCTCGGCGACGGCACCTTTCATCATGAGCACGCCGTCCTCATCCATCCTGTGCACGACGCGTATCTTCTCCTGTCTGGTCATATGCGCGGGTGATATGCTCTCACGCCCGATGATATCCGCGATGCGCGAATGCACGATACCCGAAAACGGACTGCTGAGATCCTCGGACAGGGCATCCTCCGGCGGTGCGGTCAGATTGAACCTCTCAAGCAGACTGTGCAGCGCGTGGTTCAGCTCCTGCGCACATGCCATCTCCTTGTTGACACACATCAACCCTATCAGCCGTCCCTCATTCCTGATGAAATACGTAGATGAGAGGAAGTCTCCGCTCTTGGTACGTCCCTTGTAGTCAAGCACGGACTCTGCACCGCTCCCCTGCGAGTACTGCCTTTGCATCTCTCTTGCCAGATCTGTCATGGGATCTCCGACCGTGCGGCCTGACACTCCGTTTCCTATGGCGATGATGGAATGTTCGGGATTGGAGATATCATGTATGACTATCTCGCAGCCAGCACCCAGCACGCGGGACAGGAATGGCACGAGATTGGTATATATATCAAGTATCTCTGCGTCTGTCATATTGATATCTCCTCACTTTTTCATTTTACCGGCGTGTATAGCTAGATTTCGTGCTTCACAGCCTGTATGCAAAATACTACTCTGCTTGCGTTCATTTGAGTTTGATTTTACATAAAATGGTTACATATTTATATCCGCTCTGCTATAATCATTTCTGTGATAAATATTTTATCATATCGAGCATAAAAATATCAAAGGAGGAATTTATCATGGCAAACACACAGCTTACATCGAAATCAGCTCCGGCAGCAATCGGTCCCTACTCACAGGGTATCGCGGCTCAGGGACAGAAGACCGTCTATGTATCAGGTCAGCTCCCAATCGATCCTGCTACTGGTGCATTTGCGGGCGATGATATCAAGAGCCAGACAAAGCAGTCACTGGAGAATATCAAGGCGGTTCTGGCTGAGGCGGGATGCGAGCTTTCCGATGTCGTCAAGACGACAGTGCTGCTCAAGGATATCGCGGATTTTGCAGATATGAATGAAGTATATGCAACATACTTCACAGGTGTATGCCCCGCGCGCAGCGCATTCCAGGTCGTTGCAGTTCCGAAGGGCGCACTGGTTGAGATTGAGGCTATCGCGGTGAAGTAAACCATCCGATAACCATCCAGTACTTATTAGCACTTGCGAACTTATGTTCGCAGGTGCTATACTCTCTTACGGGAAGTCAGGACACAGAAAGGCGGTCTACCCTCCATAACGCGGAGGGACTTCTATCCCTCCACAGAAAGGAGGGTGATGCCATGGTTACTTACTCGGAGCTTATCCAGATAGGTATCTT
>CAVJQN010000043.1:0-5695 GCA_963651635.1 Agathobacter sp. | reverse complement strand
TCTATCTCCTGATCATTGACTATGACCCGTCCGTCCGGCCTTAGGCACTGGATATATCTCGCCGCCTCTATCTTCTCAAATGCGAGTATATAGTCAGCCTCGCCCTCCGATATGACCGGGGAATATACCTTCTCTCCGTATCTCACATAGGTGACGACGCTGCCGCCGCGCTGGCTCATGCCGTGCACCTCGGACATCTTCACATCATAGCCCTCATCGATCAATAGCCGCCCCAGCAGATTGCACGCTACAAGAGTTCCCTGTCCGCCGACTCCGACGATCATGATATTGCCTGTCTTCATCTCGCACCTCCCCTGCAGGTGTCCTCTGCTACGTCTTCTTTTGCTTTTTTTGCCGCATCCGCCAGCTCCCTGCCTGTCACATTGATCATCCCATCTCCCGTGATGGCATCGAGACGGCACATCTGCTTGCATATGCCGCAGCCTATGCACAGCGTTGCGTCTATATGAGCCTTGCCGTCCTTGATGGATATGGACGGACAGCCTATCTTCATGCATGACTTGCAGGTCACGCATTTGTCCGGATCTACGGTCAATGCAGGAAGCGCCTTGACTGACTTTAACAGCGCGCACGGACGTCTTGATATGATGACTGACGGCTCGTCCGCCTCCAGCTCCTCCATGACAGCCCTCTCGGTATCTGCCAGATCATACGGATCGCATACACGCACACGCCTGATGCCCAGCGCATGGCACAGCGCCTCGAGGTCTATCTTTGTAGCAGGATCTCCCTTGATGTTGTAGCCGGTCGTGGGATTCTGCTGATGCCCTGTCATGCCGGTGATGGAGTTGTCTACTATGATGACTGTCGCGTTGCTCGCGTTGTAGGCGATATTGGCCAGTCCCGTCATGCCGCTGTGCATGAAAGTTGAGTCTCCGATGACCGATACCGTCCTGTGCGGATCTCCTCCCGCCTTGATAAAGCCGTGATTGCCGCTCACCGACGCGCCCATGCAGAGCACGGAGTCAACAGCATTGAGCGGTGCGGACGATCCCAGCGTATAGCAGCCGATATCCCCGAGCACTGTAATCTTGTGTTTTGAGAGCTCATAGAAGAGACCCCTGTGCGGACAGCCGGAGCACATGATGGGCGGACGCACAGGTACCTCGACCGGCGCCGGATGCTCCTTTGCGGGCAGACCGAACGCCTCTGCGATGATCTTCTGCGAGAACTCATATGTGACGGGGAGGATGTTCTTGCCCTCGACATGCAGTCCCATCGCCCTGCATTGATTTTCGATGACGGGATCGAGCTCCTCAACTACAACCACACGCTCATACTGCGAGCAGAAGCTCTTTAACAGCTCCGCAGGCAGCGGATTGAGGATGCCGAGCTTGAGCACTCCGACGCTGTCGGCAAATACCTCCTTCACATACTCGTAGCATGTTCCGGATGTGATGATGCCGAGCTTTTTCGAGCCGTCTGACGCCTCTTCGATGCGGTTGAGCGGTGAGGTCTCCGCATACTGTGCGAGCCGTACCATGCGCTCCTCTACTATCGGGTGCTTCTTCATGGCATTGGCGGGAGCCATGATATACTTCGCCGGCTGCTTCTCATACGGTATCGGCGCTCTCTCTACTCTGTCCTCCAGCTCCACCGAACACTGCGAATGCGCTATGCGCGTGCATGTCCGAAAGAGCACTGGAGTATCGAACTGCTCCGATATATCCAATGCCGTCTTGGCATATTCCTTCGCCTCTCTGGAGTCCGCCGGCTCGATCATCGGGAGCTTGGCCGCGATGGCGTAGTGACGCGAGTCCTGCTCATTCTGAGATGAATGCATGCTCGGATCATCCGCGACGCAGACGAGCATGCCTGCATTGACCCCGGTATATGACAGCGTGAACAGCGGATCTGCCGCGACGTTGAGTCCCACATGCTTCATGCCGCACGCGCTCCTCTTTCCCGCAAGCGACGCGCCGTATGCCGTCTCCATGGCGACCTTTTCATTGGGCGCCCACTCTGCATATATCTCGTCATAGGCAGCGGCGAACTCCGTGATCTCCGTGGACGGCGTGCCCGGATATGCCGAAACCACACATACCCCGGCCTCGTACAGTCCTCTGGCTACGGCTTCATTGCCCAGCATCAATTTCCTGCTCATATCTTCTCTCCTCATGTTACTTCTTGATCTGCTGCTCCACCAGCCTCTCGGCTCCGTACCTCTCGCGCAGCAGCGGCTTTTCTATCTTGCCTGTCGGATTCCTCGGCACATCGGCAAAGATGATCCTCCTCGGTCTCTTGTACTTGGGAAGCGCCCGGCAGAACTCGTTGATCTCCTCCTCGGTCGCGCTCACGCCCTCCTTGAGCTGTATGATGGCTGCCGCTATCTCGCCCAGTCTGGCATCCGGCAGACCGATGACCGCCACGTCGTGTATCTTGTCATTGGTGCGAAGGAAGTCCTCTATCTGCACAGGGTACAGGTTCTCTCCGCCGGAGATGACCACATCCTTCTTTCTGTCGACGAGATATATGAAGCCGTCCTCGTCCTCCATCGCCATATCTCCCGTCAGGAGCCAGTCTCCGCGCAGCACCTCCTCGGTCGCCGCCGGGTTCTTGTAATACTCCGTCATGACACCGCCGCCCTTGACCGCCAGCTCTCCCACATCGCCGCGATGCACGGGATTCATGTGATCATCTACTATCTCCGCCTCCCAGCCGTAGCCGGGCTTGCCTATGGCTCCGACCTTGTCTATATTTTCTACGCCCAGATGCACACATCCGGGACCTATGGACTCGGAGAGACCGTAATTCGTATCATACAGATGCTTGGGGAAGTACTGCCTCCAATGCCTGATGAGCGACGGCGGCACCGGCTGCGCGCCGATATGCATCAGTCTCCACTGATCGAGGTGGTAATCCTCCAGCCTCACTCTGCCGCTTTCTATGGCATCAAGTATATCCTGAACCCACGGAACCAGCAACCATACTATCGTCGCATGCTCATTGGACACGGTCTGGAGTATCCACTCAGGACTTACTCCGCGCAGTATGACCGCCTTGGAACAGGACAGGAGCGAACCCATCCAGTGCATCTTCGCGCCTGTGTGATACAGCGGCGGGATCAGCACGAATACATCATCGCGTGTCTGTCCGTGATGCGCCTGCTCCGTCATAGCGGCGCACATCAGCGATCTGTGCCTGTGCAGTATAGCCTTGGGGAATCCCGTCGTGCCCGATGAGAAATATATAGCGCCGAAATCGTCATCGTCTATATCTATCGGCGGGCATGTGCTGGAGCAGTAGGGGATGATATTGTCATAGTTGAGCGCATATGACGGAGTGTCGGCCTCCTCGCCTACGAAGAAGAAGGCATCGACCTTCTCTGCCAGTCTGTCATGTACGCTGTCCACGCGGTCTATGAACTCCGGTCCGAAGATCAGCATCCGCGTATCTGACAGATCCGCGCAGTATGCTATCTCCTCGGCTGTATAGCGATAATTCATCGGCACCACGACAGCGCCCGTCTTGAGCACTCCGAAGTATATCGGCAGCCACTCTATGCAGTTCATGAGCAGTATGGCTACCTTGTCACCCTTTCTGACCTCTCTGGTCATGAGCAGATTGGCAAAGCGGTTCGCTCTGGTGTCAAACTCCTTCCATGTGATCTCACGCCTGTACCGTCCCGCCGAGTGGGAGCTCTCGATGAGATTGTACTCACTCCACTTGGTGTCCTTGTCGGGCTGATTGGCAGGATTGATCTCTACCAGCGCTGTGTCGTTCGGATGAATCTTGGCATTGCGTTCCAGCATTTCAGTGATCGGCATTGCATTTTCCTCTTTTCCTAAAATGTGTCTCGCGGACTCTTCCGCGGTGCGCAGCGGATCATCTGTGAAATGCAGGCACATGCCCCTCATATCAAGAAAACCCTCCGCGCTTAACTGATAAGCGCAGAGGGCGATGTTTTATCTCGCGGTACCACCTCTGTTTACGATGCATTTGCAGGCATCGCCTCATCGGGCACATTCATGTCCTGCCTGTTTTACGGTCGGCCTCCGTCATGGCTTTGGCTAATAATCCGTGCTTTCACCATGCCGCTCTCCGGGTGTATTCGGTCTCCGTCCCTTGCTGCTGCCTCGCACCATCCGACAGCTCTCTGAAGCTCGATACGGGCTTACTTATCCCGGGTCACTGCGTTTGAGTGAGATTATAGGTTTGTGCTGATGTGATGTCAAGGTATATACTGCAAATTTCGGCGCCGCCGGTATACGTATGCAGTCCTCTGTCCCGATCCGGCAGCTCTGCCGTCTCGCTGTATCCCGCGGCAGCTCACCGTACAGAAACTGCATTGCCCTCCAGCTCATAGTGTACGACAGTGTCCCAGTCTCTGCGCAGCACCGCATCCAGTGTCAGCTTCGTATCGTCATAGAGTATTGACCACTGCGTATTGCTGGTTACGTCGCCCTCCCGGGGCTCCTGTGCGGCTGCCTTGAGGGCCTTCCATGCGGTCTCCTCGTCGATCGGGGCGTCTCCGGCTTCTTCAAATATAGCCTCCATCCGGTCGTAGCGCTCCCTGCCGTGCCCGTAGGGGTCGTTGTGCTGATTCGGCAGCACCTTGTCCTTATGCATGATGTAGAAGTTCGTGACGGATCTGGTAGGTGTGACCACCATCTCACGGCTCTCGCTGTCGCAGTCGTACTCGATGACGCGGCTGTCGCCCGTCGCATCCGTGATGAAGAAATGATAATCTCTGCCGTTGGCAGCGAACATATCATATCCCTCAAGCAGTTTAATCGCCTCCTCGGTGTTCGCCGCTCGGTCCAGCACCAGCCTGATGGCCAGAGATGTAGCTATCACGGGCTTGCCTGTAGACTGTAGAGTCGGCTCGCTATCCAGCGTCAGCACAGCCATGGATACTCCCTTTTCATTCATGCCGTCCAGACAGATAAACGGAGCCGCCAGACATGTCAGCTTCTTGACCATGCTCGCCTGCGGATCGTCCGCACTGATGTTGTCCAGCGCGGCAAATGCTATCGACTCATATCCGTCCTTCGGCTTGCAGTGAACCATCATCGCGGATGTGTTGAACTTGAAATCGTAATTGCGGCCCATGCGTATACCGCCGTCGGGATCCTTCACTCCGAATACACTGCATCCGAACGACGGCACATTTACCTTCACCGGAAGATACGGCAGCGCCTCTTTCACTATTGACTTCGTCATGCTCTGCATATCTCCGACGCCCCGGTCTATGATACCGTCCAGATCGTAATCATATGAGATATCCATGGCATAGACATTGTAGGTGTCGTAGCCGGTGACCTTGCGTATGGAGGAAACTGTGCGCAGTCTCGTTGCATATATACGCGCAAAAACAACTATGATGACGGCCAGTGCGCCGCCTGTGATCTGCAGGATGCGTTTGGTGGTCTTTTTCATATCATCTGTCCTCACGGAAATAGTTGGTTCCCAGACTTGCGGGGGGCAGATTCTCTTTCTTGTTGCGCGCCGATACGATGCACAGAACAACAATAGTTACGATATACGGCAGCGCCTTGATGAGCTCCTGATCCGCAACCTTGAGATTGGGTATATAGTTGTTGACTATGAGCAGCCCTCCGAAGAGGAAGGATCCCAGTATGCTGATATCCGGCTTCCATACGGTGAAGATAACCAGCGCTATCGCCAGCCATCCCCTGTCTCCGAAGCCGTTGTTGGACCATACGCCGTATGC
>CAVJQN010000042.1:0-5084 GCA_963651635.1 Agathobacter sp. | reverse complement strand
CCAACGGGGGCAGGTAGCTGCGACAGATGCCCTGCCGGGTCGGAAAAAGCAGTTGACAGCATGGAAGCCGATAGCATACGCATGATGAGGATGTTTGAAAATGATGTCTATGCATCGCGGCTCTACGCTGCGGCATATATGTGCAAATACGGCAGGGAGCTGCCGGACTTATACCGCTCGCGGGTTGTAGTGGTGTGAGCGGTGAATCAGGAACGCTCTGGAAAGGGCAGGAGCGCAGCGTGTGCAGCAGTTAAAATCCATGAAGAAGGGCAGGCGGGACAGAATCGAAGTCTGTCCCGCCTGCTTATGTTATCTATACGTGCATATGATGAGATACTATGGTCAAAAGGTTCAAATCTCCGATGCAAGCTTGCTTGCACGAGAATGTTTGAGCTTGAGACCCGGTATCACTTGGAACCCACCTGTTTTTGCCGCGCTGTCATTTACGAATATAGATCGTTCCGTCCATGATGCGCCTTGCGGTGCGCTGCACGGCTACGCCGCTGACCTTGATAGCATTGACATCTGCCTTGGTCGGGTCGTCCATATAGGGGAACATCGTCATGATGCCGCTCGGATGACCTATGCGGACGGATGCCTCGCCGGATGCCTGTGCGCCGAGCGTCTCATAGACGAGAGTGCCGGGCACGGCGCGCGCAACGGCGATGGCAGATGCACTGGTGAGCGGGCATGCCTTGTGGCACTTGAATACGGATATCACGCGGGCGCACAGATCCATATCGGAGGCGTGCACCTCCTTGCCGGAGATGTCGGTGTAGTCAGTGGGCTTCGTGAAAAAGCCGACCTTGGGTACTGCGGGGCTGTTGTCTGTGGCATCCTTCAGATCCCCGGCAAATCCCATAAGCACGCAGGCGCTGCCGCGGATCGCCTCAAGAGTGTCGGAGAGCGCCTTGTTCTGGTCTACGGCTGAGGGCATCTCGGTTCCGGCGGCGCCGATATCCTCCGCACGTACGAGCACGATGGGGTTGGATACATCAAGTATGGTAGCCTGAAGCTTTCCTATGCCGGGGATGTCCAGCGTATCCTGCACATTGCCCGTGGGGAAGAGCTTTCCTGTCTTGCTGCCTGCCGGGTCGAGGAAGTTGACGCGAAGCTCGCCCGCCGTACCGTCTATGCCCGCGATGGCGCAGTCGCCGTCATTATCAAAGCGTCCGTCCTTCACCGGGACGTCCACATCGATATACTTGTTTGTATTCAGATTGAACATATGAACCGTGGTCACAGGCTCGGTGAGATGCTCGACAAGTCCCATCTCTATGGCATACGGCGCTGTGGCAGATGTCATGTTGCCGCAGTTGGACTTGTAGTCGATCTTGCTCTGTCCGACGATGCTCTGCCCGACGATATAGTCGACATCCACACCGGGACGTTCGCTTTTGCGGACGACCACTATCTTGTTATTTGAGGATACACAGCCGCCGACACCGTCTATCTGCTTGGGGTCGGGACTGCCCATGCACTGGACGAAGATGTCATCCCATTCCTCTCTGGCAGGCAGATCCTGCTCAAGGAACATGATACCCTTGGATGTACCTCCACGCATAAAAACTGTTTTGAAGCTGCGCATAATCTAACCTCCTGTGTGTTTAGTTGATATCGCTGACTGCATTTACAGAAATGTGATGCAGACCGGGCTTCCTGTATCGATGATATTCAGCGTCGGGATCAGCTGCCCGGTTACGGTATTAAATTCAAATTCTGCTATCGTGTCGCTGTCCTCATTGGCAACGTAGCATTTGCCGTTCGGAGCAAAGCAGAAGAATCGCGGGGTCTTGCCGAGACACGGATAGAAGCCGGTGTTTTTCAGATAGCCCGTAAACGGGTCGATGCGATAGACTGCTATGCTGTCGGTATAGCGGTTGGAGACCAGCACATACTCGCCGCTCGGATCAATCATGACCTCACTGGCGTCGGAGTAGGACGTGATGGTCTCTGGTACAGTGGACAGCTCCTGAAGAGGCGTCAGCTTGCCTGTCTCCTCGCAGAAGCGGAAATACAGCACCTTGTTGCCCTTCTCCTCGCACATATACAGCCAGTGATTGTTGGGATGCATGGCGGCATGACGCGGCTCATCCCATGTGCGCGCCATGAAACGGTCTGTTTCGGTCAGCACGCCTGTTTCCTGATCATATCTCAGCGCCCGCATCTGTCCGTATCCCTTCACACGTCCCTGAGCACATGCGAAGATGTAGCGGCGCTTCTGATCCCAGAGACACTGGTGAACCGTAGATACACAGCCGTCCTCCTTGCCCTCGTAGGTATATGTCGAGACAATGTCACCGAGGCTGCCGTCGGCATTTCTCCTGATGGTATAGAGCGTACCTCCCTGCAGCGTAGCGACTATCACATGCCGGTTGGCAGCATCCACCGTGATATCGACAGGATTTTTGCCGCCGATGTCGATGGTATTGATATGCTCCAGAGTGCCGTCATCAAGTATCCGATAAGAGGAGACAAGCGTCAGATCTCCGTGGACGCTGTAAAGATATTTCTTCTCCATGTCGAGACACTGATAGCTGGGATTGGGCTGTGTATACAGACACTGCTTCTGTGTCCACCGGCCGTCGTCGCCTATTTCATAAACAACTATGCCTTCACCGCGGGCATTGCGCTCCTTGGTGGTGCGGCATCCGACATATGCATATCTCATGGCAGTCCTCCTTGTGGGTTATGTCGTCATATGATACCCGGATTGCTCCGCGCTTTGCGCTCCCGCAATCCCTAGTAACATATTTGTATTTAGAAGCTCAGATCCGGGAGCTGCGCCGCGCCGTCCAAGTGTGTCAGAGCATCTACCAGCTTTGCGGCATCGGATTCGCCTATGACGGGAATCAGCAGTCCCATGGCCTTCGCCTGCGCCTGCTCGGCAGTCAGAGGGCAGCTCACCGAGCCCGAAGCATCGGGGATCTCCTTTTCAAGCACACGTCCGTCGGTGCAGTGCACTGTCATATGACATCCCCAGTGCTGCGGATATGCAGCTGTGAAGCGCTCGCAGGCGCTGACGTCTACCTTACTGAGAAGCTCCTGAGCGGCGGCAGAGTTTATCATAGCTTCATCAAACTCCGGAAGTCCTATCTTGCCGTTTAAGAGTGCCGCTGCCACGCAATATGGCGTGCTGAAGCGCGCCTGCGGCGGTGTATGCGGACAGATGCTCGAATCGCTGCTGGCACATTGCTGCTTGCCTATCAGATAGGTCTCCACAGAGATACTCTCTACATCCTCGGGCTTCAGTCCCTCCTCTGCCCTGAGCGCCAGCGCAGCGTCTATAGCGCAGTGGGTGCTGCGGCAGCAGGGGTAGGGCTTGTTGTCCATCTCGCATATCTCCCATGCCTGACCGAGCTGTGCGTCCACATATTCGGGTACGGGAGCTGTGCTCATCATATGGAGCAGCCCGCCGTCCTCGCTGGTCAGCACGTGCTCGGGACCCGTCATGCCTGCCTTGGCGAGAAATGCAGCCTCGCATCCCGACTGTGCGGAGCGGGCAGGATTGAGCACCTTGCAGCTCGCGCCGTCGGCGAGAAATGCCCATGTTCCGAAGCTCTGCGCTCCGGCGAGCCCGAGAGCATATACCATATGATCCTCATCAAGCCCGAGGAGCTTGCCACAGGCGGCTGCGGCTCCGAACACGCCGGCTGTCGCGGTGGAATGCCATCCGAGCTTCCTATGCTCCTTGATTCCGAACGCCATGGCGATGCGTGCGGTGATCTCATATCCGGCTATCACGGCTGTTATCAGCTCCTCGCCTGTGCTTCCCCGCATGGCAGCACAGCTCCATGCGGCGGGGATCACGACGGTGCCTATATGTGACTTGGACTTGGTATGCACATCGTCCAGCTCCAGAGTATGTCCCTGAAGTCCGTTCAGGAAGACTGCGGTAAATAAAGGAGCCTGAAGACCCTGTCCCCAGACGGGCGCAGATGCGTTACAGTCTGACAGCACTCCGGCTTTGCAGCCGGACAGCGGGCTGTAGGCAGCGCAGACATTTTTTATCTGCGGATTGACTGCGGCACCGATGCCAGCCGAAACAGTATCAAGTATGCGCATGGCGGCAGTTGTACGAACCTCTGCCGGGGTTTTCTCCGGCGTCAGCTCTACTGCAAAGCGCGCAAGATTTCTAAGTGAACTTGTCATGTGGGTATCTCTACTTTCATTAAATTGTAGCGCCCGGATGAACAGGCATATCATAGGTGTTGGAGTATTGCCCGGGTAGTTGAAGGTCGGATGACAGCCTGCCCTTTCCTTTTGCTTATCCATGATAATAATATGAACGTATCCTGCGTCATAGTTTTTTGAAGTAAATCCGTCAGAAAAAGCACTATCGGAAATGCACGATTTAAGCCTTTTAAACGGTCGGGCATTTGTGCAATAATCCATACACAGGGTTGTTGGAGGTCTGTTTGACAGTTTCAAAAGCATCACAAGAGAAAGGAAAGATTATGAAAAAGATGAAACGAATAGTCGCATTGGTTACCGCAGTGGTCATGGCTTTCTCGCTCACTGCATGCTCGGGTCAGTCCGGTTCTTCAAGCACGGGGACTACCGCTGCTGCTACAACTGCCGCAGGCGGATCATCCGAGTCGGCCGCTGCATCAACAGCTGCTGAGGGCGTCTTGGGAGACGGCAGCAACAAGTATCTGACTGTTGCGGCATGTCCGGCATCAAGTGCCCTGTATCCTTTCTGGGTATCGATAGGAGATATCCTCGACAAGGCATTTACCAATGTATATCCTACAGTATCCGAGTCACAGGGTGCGGTTGCCATAACAAAGCGTGTACGTACAGGTGAGGCAGAGCTCGGAAACTCTGTTTCGGCGACGGACTATGAGAGCTATAACGGAACAGGTACATTCGACGGTGATGCAGACCCGAACCTGAGGATGCTTTTCTACTATGAGGTCACATGGGAGATGCTCTGCGCCGACGCATCCGCGGGAATCAACAATATAGAGGATCTGCAGGGCAAGAAGTTCTGCCCCGGCGGAACAGGAACATCCGCAGAGAGCATCTGCAAAGATATGTGCGCACTCTTCGGTGTAGAGCCGAACTGGTTCACGGCTTCACAG